>CAYUVM010000372.1:0-5129 GCA_964447935.1 uncultured Cytophagia bacterium
CGTCGGCGTGATGCATGCCTGCGGCCATGACGTGCACATGACGACATTCATTGGCACGGCACGGTTGCTGAGCCAATTTAAAAACCACTGGCGCGGCACGCTGGTTTTTCTTGGCCAACCGGCGGAAGAACGCGGCGGCGGCGCGCGCGCGGTATTAAGCGACGGACTCTTCGCCAGATTTCCCCAACCCGATTTTTGCGTCGCGTGGCACGTCGCTTCGGAGTTGCCGGCCGGAACGGTGGGATATTGTGAAGGCTATGCGCTGGCCAATGTCAATTCGGTCGACATCAAGATTCGCGGCGTCGGCGGGCATGGCGCGTATCCGCACACCACGAAAGATCCGGTGGTGATGGCAGCACAGACCATCATGGCTCTGCAAACTATCGTCAGCCGTGAAATGAAGCCCATTGATCCGGCGGTCGTCACGGTCGGCTCGATTCATGGCGGCACCAAACACAACATTATTTCAGACGAAGTGCAGTTGCAACTTACGGTGCGCTCTTATTCCGATCAGGCGAAAGCGCAAACCTTGAAATCCATTGAACGTATTTGTCAAGGCGTTGCCATCGCCGCCGGCGTGCCGGAAAATCGCATGCCGCTCGTCAAAGTCGCCGACGAGTTTACGCCCTCAACTTACAACGATCCGGCGCTGGTCAAAAAAATGGCGGCCTCCATGCAGGCCATTCTTGGCGCCGATAAAGTGGTGGCGAAGGAGCCGGTGATGGGCGGCGAAGATTTTGGCGAATACGGCCGGACCGCAGAGAAAATCCCCATTGCCATTTTGTGGCTCGGCGCGATTGCACCGGAGCGCGTGCAGGAAAGCTGGCGCACGGGCCAGTCGCTGCCGTCGTTGCACTCGAGCCAGTTCGCGCCGCTGCCGGAGCCGACCATCAAAACCGGCGTCACCGCGATGACCGCGGCGGTGTTAGACTTGCTGAATGGGAAATAATTTCCTTAGAATAATTTTATGCTACTTTTGAAAGGTCTCCTCATTTTTAGACTTTTATTTAAAAGCATTCACGCAAAGATGCGAAGTCGCTAAGGTTGCGCAAAGAAAAAATTTTTCGGCAAACTTTGCGTCTCGGTATCTTTGCGTGCGCTTTCTTTTGGGATTCCGGTTTGTTCGAGTTGTGGTTTCCGCAATGATTTAACTTTTTAATGCCTACTTATTATGGACGGCAACGCTCTCGTGCTTTGTGAAGGCGCGTTTGAAACCCTCAACGGCAAAACCGCGCACGGCTTGGTTCGTTTTACCAAGCGCTACAACATACTCGGCGTCATCGATTCCACTTGTGCCGGCAAAGATGCCGGCGAGGTGTTGGATGGCCAGCCTTGCGGTATTCCTATTTATTCCAATTTGGCGGCGGCGCTGCAAGCCAATTCCAGGCAAGTAAAATATTTTGTCATCGGCTTGGCGCCCGAGGGCGGCAAATTGCCGCCGAGTTACCGCGAGATGGTCGCTGCCGCGATGGCAGCCGGCTTGAATATCGACAGCGGCCTGCACGAATTCATCTCCGATGATCCCATGTTCAGCGCGCTGGCGCAAAAGCACGGCGTCCAAATTCGCGATATCCGCAAACCGCCCCCCAAAAACGAATTGCACTTTTTCTCCGGAAAAATTAAGGAAGTCGAGGCCATTCGCCTGGCCGTGCTCGGCACGGATTCCGCCATCGGCAAGCGCACGACGGCGTGGAAAATCACGCAAGCGTTGAATGCCAACGGTGTGAAAGCGGAGATGATCGGCACCGGCCAGACGGCGTGGATGCAAGGCGCGAAATACGGCATTCGACTCGATGCGATTGTCAACGATTATGTCAGCGGCGAGATCGAACACGCCATCTGGCAATGCTGGCAAGAGGAAAAACCACAGGTGCTGTTGTTGGAGGGCCAGGGCAGTTTGATGCATCCGGCCTATCCCGGCGGCTTCGAGTTGATTGCCGCGGGCCGGCCGCACGCCATTATTTTGCAAACAGCGCCGAAACGCACGGCGTATGACGGTTTTCCGGATTTTCCGATGGCGCCATTGGAGAAAGAACTCAAAGCCATCGAACTCCTCGCCGATCGGCCGGTGCTGGCGCTCACGTTGAATCATGAAAACATGACAGACGCCGAAATTGAAACAACACAGCGGCAATACGAAACTCATTTCGGCATTCCGTGCTGCGATATTTTGAAACACGGAACCCAAAAAGTCATCGATAAAATCAAAGAGACTTTTCTAAAACGATGAATTTTGCGCTTTTCCTCAAAGGTATCTTGATGGGGTTGGCGTTGGCGGCGCCAATAGGGCCAATCGGGTTGCTCTGCATTCAACGAACGTTAAACGAAGGCCGGGTCGTCGGATTTTTTTCCGGCCTAGGTGCCACCGTCGCCGACATGATTTATGGCTGCCTCGCCGGTTTCGGAGTGACCGTGGTCTCAAATTTTCTGGTGCGCCACCAACAAGAGTTGCGCCTAAGCGGCGGCGTCGTGATTTGCTATTTGGGCCTCAAAATATTTTTATCCAAACCGGCGAACCAAGCCGCCGCCAACGCGGGGAACGGCCTTATAAAAGCTTTTCTTTCCACGCTCTTGCTGATGCTTTCCAACCCGCTTACCATTGCGGTGTTTATGACGCTTTTTGCCGGCCTGGGCGCCACCAGCACAAATGGAAATTATTTTTCCGTCGCCGCGTTAGTGGGCGGTATCGCCTTCGGTTCGGCCTTGTGGTGGATGTTACTCTGTGGCGGGGTGAGTTTGTTGCGGCATCAACTGACGCTACCGCGCCTGCAATGGATTAATCGTATCGCAGGAATCGTCGTGGTCGGATTTGGGGTCGCGGCGCTGTGGAGTTTAAAATGACGATAAAACAAATCGAGTTATTTCCCAAAACTTTCCGCCTTCGCAATCCTTACACCATCGCCTACGATTCCATTGCCACTGCGCCCAATCTTCTCGTCCGCATTGAAACCAGCAACGGCTTGATCGGCTGGGGAAATGCCGCGCCGGATGCGCATGTGACCGGAGAGACGCTTGCCATGACCGAAGCGAGTTTGTCAACCGCAATCATTCCGGCGCTGCTTGGTCGCGAGGCGCTCGCCTTGTCGGCAATTCATCAAACTTTGCAACAATATGCGGCAACAGCCCCAGCCGCATGTGCCGCAATAGATATCGCGTTGCATGATTTATTGGGAAAGTTTGTCAGCTTGCCGTTGTATAAACTTCTCGGTTGGGCGCGCCCGAAAATTTTAACTTCAAGCACTATCGGCATTGCCGCCATT
Source organism: uncultured Cytophagia bacterium (assembly GCA_964447935.1). Lineage (GTDB taxonomy): Bacteria > Zhuqueibacterota > Zhuqueibacteria > Zhuqueibacterales > Zhuqueibacteraceae > Zhuqueibacter. The sequence continues at coordinate 3,261 of CAYUVM010000372.1, forward strand.
GCAGAAAGTGTGCGGCAGGCGCGTGAATTTATTAATGCCGGCTTTCGCGTGTTAAAAATTAAAACTGGCGTAAATTGGCAGGAAGATGCCGAGCGCATTCACGCCATTCGTGCCAGCATCGGCGCTGCCATCGCGCTGCGAATCGACGCCAATCAGGGGTACAACGCCGAGCAGGCCGTGGAATTTAGCCGTCGCGTTGAAAGCTGTCAAATCGAGTTTATCGAGCAACCGACGCCGGCTAAAAACCTCGCGGCTTTGAAAGCCGTGCGCGAGTCTGCTAAAATCCCAATCATGGCAGACGAATCGGCGCTTTCCAGCAACGACGTACTCACTCTTGCCGCAAGTGGCGCTGTCGATATGGTGAATTTGAAATTGATGAAAACCGGTGGCATCACCAGCACAACGCATGCTACGGCGGTTGCCGCGGCGGGTAAAATGCCCGTCATGCTCGGCTGCAACGACGAATCGCGAATTTCACTTGCGGCTGCGGTGCATTTGGCCTGCGCCTTAGGCCACGTGCAATATGCCGACCTCGATGGAGCATTCGATATTGTCGAGGATGTCGCCGCCGGCGGTTTTAAATTACGCGATGGTTATCTGATTCCGAGTGATCAATCGGGGCTGGGTGTGAACGTAAAAATTTAAAATCGAACAATACACGTCTCACGTTACACGACAATGGCACATTTCAGAATCAAATACGCTGCGGTTTTGCCGCGGCCGCATCAGACCTGGCCGCTGGTCAAACGCTTTTGGCCGTTTATGCAACCGTATAAGCGCATCATCGCAGCCGTTGCGGCGCTGATGCTTATCGGGCTGCCGATCAGTGTTGCCGCGCCGTTTTTAGTCAAGCATTTGATCGACATCGTGGTGCAAAGCGGCGACCGGCAACAATTATTCGTTATCGGCAGCGTGCTCATCGGCCTCACCTTGCTCGGGCAGGTGTTGAGTTACTTGCAGTCGCTGTTAAATAACCGGTTCCATCTGCTGGTGCTGTATCGCATGCGCCGGCATTTGTTTGCGCACTTGTTGCACTTGCCGACGAGTTTTTACACGCAGCATGACACCGGTTACATCATGAGCCGCCAGCGCGACGACTTAAAAAACCTCAGCGGCATCATGGCTGACACGTTTCTGCGCGCCGTAATCAATCTGGTGCGTGTAATTGTTTTTATTGGTTTGCTTTTTTATCTCGACGTCGCCCTCGCCGCCACCGGTTTAATTTTAACTGTCGTTTTTTTTGGCGCCAACTTGCTGTTCTCGCGGCCGCTGCGGCGCCGCAATGAAATCGTTCAGGAGGCTGAGGCCAAAACCTCGACGGCGATTCACGAAGGTATCATCGGCATCAGCCTGATCAAAGCCACCACCCAGGAAAAAGTTGAATTGCGCCGTTACGTTCGCGCGTTGAGCGCGCATGTCCGTGCCGTTTTCCGCCGCGATTTGCTGGAAATTTTTTCCGATGAAATGATCGGGCTCGCCGCCACTGTCGGCGCATATTTCATCGTGCTGGTCGGCGCGTATCGGATCATGGCCGGCGAATCAACCTTCGGCAATCTGTTTGCCTTCTTCATGTATCTGTCGAATCTGTTTGGCGCAACCGGCGCGCTGATGCGGCTCAATTCAAACTTGCAGCGCTCAATGAATTCCCTGCAGCGCATTTACGAAGTGCTCGACACCCCGGCGGAAACGATGACCGCGCCGCGTGAGCGCGGCAAGCCCCAGCAGTGTGAAATTATTTTTGAGCGCGTCGATTTTAATTATATGCCGGAAGTACCGGTCTTGCAAAATATTTCAGCGCAGATTCCCGCCGGCTCGCAGGTCGCGCTGGTGGGTCCGAGCGGCCCCGGCAAAACCACCTTCGCGCATCTC
>CAYUVM010000373.1:0-5122 GCA_964447935.1 uncultured Cytophagia bacterium
TTTTAGCGTGCTCACCGGTTCTTATTTGGCGCTGAATGCCATTTTTGCGACCGCCTATTTTTTATGCGGCCCGGAAACGCTCAACGGCGGTGGAACGGAACTGGGCGTGTTGCGGAATTTCTTCTTCAGCATTCAAACCTTTGCTACTATTGGTTACGGCCATATTAGCCCCGTGGGGTTGATGGCGAATGTGATCGTGACGCTCGAATCTGTAATCGGCCTGCTCTGGCTGGCCCTCGCGACCGGCTTGGTTTTCGCCAGGTTTTCGCGGCCAACGGCGAAAATTACTTTCAGTGATCGCGCCGTCATCGCGCCTTATCAAGGCATGACGGCATTCGAATTTCGTATTGCCAACGAGCGCAAAAATCAAATCATTGAATTGGAAGCAAAAGTTTTATTCAGCCATTTTATCGAAGAAGAGGGCAAGCGCACACGACGTTTCGATCTGCTGGCGCTGGAGCGCAGCAAAGTCAGTTTTTTTCCGCTGAATTGGACGGTCGTGCATCCGATTGACGAAACGAGTCCGTTGTATCGCAAAAACGCGGCCGATTTGCGCGCTACGGAAGCGGAGTTTCTGATTCTGCTCACCGGCATCGATGAAACTTTCTCGCAAACCGTGCATGCGCGCTCTTCTTACCGTTGGGATGAACTGGTGTGGAATGCAAGATTCGCTTCAATTTACAATCAACCGATACATAACGGCAAGTTAACCGTTGATATGCGGCGCTTGCACGTCATCGAGAAATTATGAGGACTCAGATGCGAACCTTCCGCTGGGTTAAAATCTTCTTTAGTGTCTCATTACTTTTCCATTTGGGAGAAACGCTGGCGCAAGTGCCGCTGCCAATACGGCTGGAAGGTGCGCCGGCCGTATTACGCCAGCAAAAGACGCCCGTGCTTGACCAAACCGGCGGTTGCATTGGGTGGTTCGAAGCCTCGCGCTCAATCTTGCTTGATACGGAGGGACGAATTATAATGCAGAGCGCGGGGAGAATCTTAAAACACGCGACGAACGCCAACGGCAACACCATTGCCGTTCTTGAAAAAATCGCGAGTCCAAAGGTCAAAACGCAGGAAAGTTTTTTTACGCTGCGTTTGGTCAATCGCGCCGGGCAATCCATAGGCAGCTATCCCTTTTCACAACATCGTGACGATCCGTTGCCGCAAATTATATTTGCGGCAACGGGCGAGTATTTGCTCGTTGCCCATTCAGCAACAGCGAGGCTAATTTTCCTACAGCCTAACGGGCAAGTGTTGCGCGAGTTATTTTTATTCCGCGACGCGCCGTATGCCAACGAGCGGCCGCTTTTTGTTGCCGCCAGCAAGCAAGCTTTCATCGCGCTCAGCCAGAACACTCCTACCACCAACGTCAAAACTGCCGTGCCAACACTGATTTGTTTTTCCAATAGTGGAGAGGAACAATGGCGGCGTGAGCTTCCAGCAGGCACAGCCGGCGGCCTGGCGGTTTCCGCTGATGGCGCGTGGATAGCCGCGAGCCGTTACACCGTCACTGACGCGCGCGTGGAATCAACAACTTCAATTTTTAATCTTCAGAGCGCAATCCAAGGCACGATCGACGGTTTGTTTCGCCGCGCTATTTTTGCAAAAGCCGGGAACGCTTTATTGCTGATGGAACGCCGGCAATTGCGCGCGGTGGATTTTCGCACCGGCAAAACATTATGGCAAATCAATCTCGCCCGCCGCGCGGAAATATTTGTCGATATTGCTGCAACGGCGACGCATGATAAAACCTTCGCCCTGGCCGCGGAGAACGTGCTCAAGGAAAATCGTTTTGTGTTTGCAAACGCCAGATTGTTGAGTTTCGACCGCGCCGGTCAACAACAATCCGAAATCCTCCTTTCGGATCAACTCCTCGCGCCGGTGTTGAAAATATCAAATGACGGCCATCGCCTCACGCTCGGCGCCGAAGGTTTATTACAGCAATTTACTGTTGTTCAATCATCGAGATAAGCACGATGCGAATCTACCTGAAACTTTTGCCCTCCGCCAAAGCGACTTTGTTTTTTGTCCTTTGCTTTTTGCCTTTTGTTGTTCAAGCGCAATTTCCCTGGCCGGTGACACCGTTCAATCAAACGCAAACCATCACCGGCACCTTTTGCGAATACCGTGACACCGATCCCGCCCCGCATTATCACAATGGCACCGATATTCCCAAAGCCGATGGTTCGCCGGTATACCCGGTGATTGATGCCGTGATCACCTCGATGGATCCGAACGGCAGCAGCGCATTTGTGCGCGCCGGACGATTCGCCTACGTGCACATCGCCCCGAATCCATCTCTCAGCGTCGGCGATTCTGTTTTCAAATCGGTGACGGTGCTCGGCACGATTCTTAACGGCCTCGGCCATGTGCATTTAACCGAGGGCCAGTTCGACAGCGAGGTAAATGCCCTGCGCGACAACACCGGTCTGACGCCGTATGTCGATACGTGGCCGCCGGTAGTCAATTATGTGCGTTTTTATCAAAACGCCACCGGCGTGCAATTTACCAACAATTCCGTCAGCGGCCGCGTTGATATTGTGTCGCATATTTCCGAAATAAATGGCCCTCCGGGAAGTTCAAACGCGGTGTTTAATAATGGCACTTACAAACTCGGTTATAAAATTCTCTCAGCGGATCGTCAAACGGTAATTTTTTCACCGCCGAATAACGGTTTGCGTTTTCAATTTGATCGAAAACCGACGGTGGATGTTCATAATACTTTTCATCCGGCATTGTCGAGCACCAGCGCCCATGTTTATTATGTCACCAACACAGCGACGAGTAAAAGCTATTGGGACACGAGCACGATACCGGAAGGCGAATACACCGCGATGATTTTCGCTGAAGACACAAAACACAATGCCGACACGGTTTATGTGCCGGTGCGCGTCACGCGCCGCGATCAATTAGCGCCGGCACAGCCTACGCTGCTTGTCATTAATCAAACCAACACGCCAACGGCGCGCTGGCTGGCCAACACCGAAGTTGATTTGCACGGCTATCGTTTATATAACTCCACGGACAATTTAAATTATGCCACAGCACTGACGGAGAATCAACTCAACAAAGCGCAAACCTTTATTGCTCTTGGAAATTTTACCGGTGAACAATACTTTCGACTGACGGCGGTGGACACGGTCACGCCGCCCAATGAAAGCCCCAATTCCGATGTGTACGGATTGGCGACATCATCGCGCCGTGAACGGATTCTTATTGTCGATGGCTTTGATCGTTTCGGTGGTTCCGGCAGTTGGACGCGTGCTGCCCATGATTTTGCTTTTTATCATGGCCGCGCCATTGCCGCGAACGGTTTTTCTTTTGAAACCTGCGCCAACGAGGCGGTGCTCTCCGGCCTGATCAATTTGCAAGATTATCAAGCGGTGTTCTGGTTGCTTGGGGATGAGTCCACCGCCGATGAGACGTTTAGCGCTGGCGAACAAACGCGCGTGCGCGCCTATCTGCAAAGCGGCGGCAATCTCTTTGTTTCCGGCTCGGAAGTCGCGTGGGATTTGGATACGCAAGCTCGCGGCTCAGCAACCGATGAAGCTTTTTTGCACGATTATTTGAAAGCCGATTATGTTAATGACGATGCTAATAGCTTTTCCGTCAGCGGCGTCGCCGGCAGCATCTTCGCCGGTTTTAATTTTGCCTACGGCACCTCGCCGTATCCGGAAGATTTTCCCGATGCGCTCAACGCCTTTGGCGGCAGCACGGTCTGTTTGCGTTACGGCAACGGTTTGAATGCGGGCATTCAATTCGCCGGCACTTTTGCGAGCGGCAGCCGTCCGGGAAAATTGGTTTATCTCGGCTTTGCTTTTGAAACGATCACCGGCGCAACGGCCCGGCAGGAAGTGATGCGTCGCGTGCTCGAATTCTTTTTCGCAACGACGGCGGTTGCAGAGGTTAACGAAGCTTATGAGGTACCCCAAGAATTCGTGTTACTACAGAACTATCCGAATCCCTTCAACCCGGCGACGATATGGCGCTTTGGCTTGCCGCAGCGGGCGCGGGTGCAATTGGAAATTTTTAATCTCGCGGGACAACGGATTCGAAATTGGCCGGCGATTTGGCTGGAAGCTGGAATTCATCAACAGCCGTGGGCAGGACTGGATGACGCCAACATTCCGGTCGCGAGTGGACAATATTTTTTCCGCCTGTCCGCGGAATCAGCAACGGGAATTCGCGTGGAGCGGAGAATGAAGATGAGTTTGGTACGATAGCGATTGCAATGAATGATTTGCTTTTTAAATACGCCGGCAAAGTATCCTGCCGGCGCCGTCGTTACCGCACCCCAGCCGTCAGCAAATAAATATCATCGCGCAGCGGTTTCTTGGACCAGCCCTTGATGTCTTCAATCAAGCTGGCGCCGATGGCTTCAGCCGAATGCGTGATCACCGGTTTGAGAAAACCCAGCAGGCCGCGAATGCCCAATTGCCCGCCATTCACACTTTCCGCTTCGGTAATGCCATCGGTATAGAGCAGCAAGCGATCTCCCGGATGCACCTGCACCGTGCTTTGTTTGAATTGTTTCAGCGGGATATGGTCGAAACCGATGATTGGATTTTGTGAATCCAACCGTTCAAAATTTTTGGAACCGTTCCGCCAGAGAACCGCGGCAGGATGCGCGCTGCCGGAAAAGGTCACATGGCCGCTGGAAAGTTGAATCATGCAGGTGAACATGGTGAGAAACATGCCGGTGCCGGCAAACGCATCAACGACAAAGCTATTGAATTGATGCAGCAAGGCATTGGGCTGGGGATGTTCGCGCACCAGACGGCGAATTTCACTCGACATGCGATTGACCAACAATGCCGCTGGTATGCCGTGGCCCGTTACATCGATGAGTGAAAGATAAAGCCAATCATGGCCATCGAAATAAATATCGGAAAAATCGCCGCCGACGCCGATCATCGGTAAATGCCGCACATCGACCTCGAGATGCGGATGTATGAACGGCCGCGGCACCAAGCTTTGTTGCACTTGCGTCGCAATTTTGAGATCGCGCGCGATCATCTCTTGATGCGCCTGAATCTCTTTGCGCTGCGCGTCGATCTGCAATCGCATCGCATGATTCATCAAGGCTTGCCGCACTTTCAGGCGAAATTCTTCCGATATTTAT
>CAYUVM010000374.1:0-5108 GCA_964447935.1 uncultured Cytophagia bacterium
CTTTTCCCACTGCGCTTTTTCAAAACCGTCCTGTTTGCCTTCGATTTCCGCAACGGTCGGCACGGCCACGAATTGACTGGCAGTCATTACGCCCGCCCGCGGGATGATCAACACAAAGGCAACCCACGCCACCAGTGAAACTAAAAATGAAACCGCAGAATGCCGCGTCAGGGTAGAGACTAAAATTCCAAACGCCATAAAAAAGGTGAAAAACAAAATGGAGGCACTGAGCAAAGTGCCCAACTGCAACCAATGCTCGCCGGTGAACGGCACGTGATAAAACAACACTAACAGCAGTCCAAACAGCACCGGAATGAGCAGTGGAATCACCAAGCCCAGCCATGAGCCGATGAACTTGGCGAGAATGTATTGCGCCCGCGGCACGGCGTTGGAAAACGTCAATTGTAACGTGCCGGCCTCGCGCTCGCCGTTCACCGCGTCGTAGGTAAATAGAATTGCAAAGAGTGAGAGCACAACTTGCACAATGAATACAAAATCAATATAACGAAACACCGCAAAGATGGTGTCGGTGGAATAAATACTACTCCGCAATTTGATCGTATCGAAGGTGTTAATCGTTGAAAGCCGGCCAATGTCGTTGTTGACGCCGGAAACAAAAATCTGCAGCGGATCGGGCCGGCGGTAAATTTTGTTGTTGAGGCCCATCCACGATGAGGCTTCGCGTAAATCTTGCTCGACCAATTGCACCGCGGCATCATACTGCTTCACCGCGGCATGATATTCTTGAATGCCGACGAAAACGCTTAACAAAATCAGCAGTGCGCACGTCGCAAACGTCGCCACAAATTTGGGGCTGAGCAGAATTGACTTGAGTTCTTTTTGAATTAATGTTCCCAACATGAGAGAATCCTTTCAAATTTGCATTCGTTTGTAGTTACGCCTTCAGGCGTCAAGCGCTCGAAAGAAGAAAGAGTTAAATAAAATAACCATTCATTATTCCAAACGTTCTATGCCTGAAGGCATCACTACCAACGTTCACCGAACGTCGTAGCGCAAGAATGCCGCGTACGCGCCGACAAAAAAGATGAGATTGAACAGCGCCAAAACCCCCAGATCAACCAGCGCCGTGCCGACAACGTCTTGCAACGGGGCGGCGGTGTAAACAAAGGGTGGAATCTCACGCGGATTGATCGGGTCTTTCTTGGCCTCAGGCCCGTCAGTGTGGCGAAAGGCCATGACCCGGAAGCCGCCCATCAACATGCCGGTTTTTTCTTTCATGAATTTGGCGTAAGTTTGCTGATAATCCGTGGCGGCATTCCGATAATGCTGTTTCAAATCCAGCGACGTGCCGACCAAATTGGTTGTTGCCAACGAAAATGCCGCCGCCGGAGAAATTCGCGCCAGACTGAACGCAACGCGCTCGCGCACCGCTTCACGATTGCGGCGTTCTTCATTTAGGCGAGTAGACAATGCCTGCATTTTTTGTTCGCGTTCATCGCCCAGCTTTTGCATGAAGGTGTTAAACTCATTCATCATTTTTTCGGGATTTTCCCGAGCGTCCGCTGCCGGTTTGAACCCGGCCATTTTACCGCGATCTTCCTGCCAGAGTTGTGCTGCCAGGCGCGCCCGCTGTGATGAATGATCGTCGAGTGAAGGCACTTTGACGGCGCGGCCGGCAAGTAGCACCGAAGTGCGGGGTATGATCAACACCGCAAAAATCCACACGACTAACAACAGCAAAAATGAACTGGAGGAGCGCTGCGATAAAGCTGAAATAAAAACCGACAACGTCAGAAACGCGCCGAAATAAAGAAAGCCGGTTAAAATCACCAAAGCCAGCCGCGTCCAATCGCCGCCGGACATCGGCACCCCGAGTAGCGGTAAAATGACGCAACCGAGCAAAATGGGGATCAACAGCGGAATTGCCAGCGCCAAAAACGCACCGGTAATTTTGCCGAGAATATATTTGTCGCGCGGCACCGCGTTGGCAAACGACAGGCGCAGCGTGCCGCGTTCTTTCTCGCCGTTGATGGCATCATACGCAAACAAAATCGCAAACAGCGAGAGCACGATTTGAAAAACAAAATCCAAATCGAGAAAACGAAAGACTGCAAAAATCGGGTCGTCGCCATAGCGGCTGTCTTCCGCGCCGACTTCGCCGCGGCCACGTACTTCGACGTTGCGCCCGATATCGTTCGAGACGCCGGTGACCAACGCGGCCAAGGGTTGTGGCGGAAGGAAAATGCGGTGATTGCGGAGCATCATCCAATCCGTCAAGCCTTCCATCTGGCGCAGGTTTTCGGCGACGGCGGCTTCGTATTGTTTCTGGCTCACTTGATAATTGCGCCCACCAACGTAAAACGTCAGCAGAATGAGTACAGCGCATACGCCAAAGGTGAGCGCGAATTTTGTGGAACCGATGATTTCACGCAGTTCTTTTTCGACAAGAAGTTTGAACATAAAACCCTCTTTTTTGAACACGGAAGAATCGGGTTAGCGCGGATTAAAAACACAAACTGTAATCAAAAAATGCAATCATCTTACCGCGCTCTAATTTAGCCACAAAAGCACGACGACACAAAGTTGAACGGCTTTTCTTGGTGCCTTCGGGTCTTAGTGGTTTAAAAATCTTCAGGGGCATAATGGTTTTTCGGAAACAAGGTATTGAAATTAAACCTATTGCTTCGGCGCTTCTGCTGGTCGCGCTTGAATATCGCTTATGCCGTACGGTGGCGTGGCCGCGACGCCGATGCCGAAATTCAGCCAGCGCGCATCTTTTTTCGTCTGCACCAGCACGGTAATTTCATAATCGCTCGACTTGGTGACGCTGTGCGGTTTCAAGCCGCCGCTTTGCTCGTAGAAGCCGAGGTCTTGTTGCGCGTTTTCCGGATCGCCACCGTGGTCTTGATGAAAGCGCCGCAAGGTTTCAAGATTGCCGGTATTAAAAGCACGAATAAATTTTTCGAATGTACTTGCTGCCGGCGTCTTGGGCAAGGCCAGGTTAATCGTTTCCGCCGCTGCGGTTGGTGCTGCGGTTGTTGATTTTAACTCTTCCAATTCGCGCTGCAGACCCGTCATGTTGGTGCGCAATTCAGCGGCTCGTTCTTTGTCCGTTGTCTTTTCCGCAATACTTTTGAGCGCTGCGATTTGCGCCACTTTTAAAGCCTGATTTGCCGGAACGGCAACCTCCGGCTTCACGCCTGTGCCTTCCCAATTGGTTTTGGTGATCGGGTTGATCGCCCGGGCAAAAGGAACACCGATGCTAAAATGATCATTGAGACGATGCGGCCGCACCGGATGCGCACCGCCGCCAGTGGTTTCGCCGATGAGCGTAGCCCGTTTCAGATTTTGAAGGTTGTAAGAAAATTCTTCGGCGCCGGAAAAGGTGTACGCGCTGGTCAAAACATAAACCGGCTTGCTTGCGCCGAAACGCTTGCCGGCGACCGTTTCGGTTGTCCAAAATTCTTCCGTGCGATTATCCGCGCGAAAATAAATATCATTGAGATGGGTGGGCTTGTCGAAAAGATAACTCGACAACAGGGCGACCATTTTCGGCTGGCCGCCGCCGTTGCGCCGCAGGTCAATAATCAACGCGTCGGTGTTGGCGAGAAAAGTCATCGCCGCCGCTGCCGTTGCGCTTGCCAATTCCGCGTCCATGAAGCCGCGCAATTCCAGATAACCGATGTTGCCTTCCAGACGCTCGACTTTTTCAAAACCAAAATTTCGCGCGCTCGCCCAGGCGCGTTGGCGTTCGCGTTCTGCCGCCGATTCTCCCTGCGGGCCAAAGTTTGGCAATATTTCGCGGCTGTAGCGCATCCGCAAATGCTTGTCGTGGCTCACTTCCTGGAAGTGTGTCGTGAGCGTGCTGGCAAAAACTTCGGCATTAGAAATTTTGTCGTACTCCTTGCGCTTCATTCGCTCACGCACGGACTGTTCCATTTTTTTCGCAACTTCGGGGAAAATGTAATTTTCATTCAGTGCTTTGATGGCGCCTTCAATCACAGTTTTGCGCGTGGCGGCATCGATGATCAGATCGCGCTGCGGGCCGTCGTTTGTAAGAACTTGGGCGACGCTGGTTGCGATGGTGAGACAATGAAAAAGTATAGTGGCGACGATGGGTAAAAGTCTCATGGAGTTTTCTTTTGAGATATTAAGTTATGTGCAACAATTTTTTTGACGATGGCGAAAGCCGGCTAGTTCTTTTGCGGCTTCAACTCCCAAAGAACGTTAATAATTTTCCACTCACCATTCGATTTGGCCAGATGCAGATAATCGATCCAACCGGCCATGATAGCTTTGGCACTGGCGGTGTTCCCAAAGATGTCGAAAATAAAAATGTCTTTTTGTTGTTGCGCTACGGGCGTGTTCTTGCCACCGCCGCGCCGCACGCCCTGTACGAGGGACATGGCGCTCATCTGATCGAGCCGGCTTCTTCCGGACTTCGGATCGGTCATCAAGATTCGTTTAGCCAACTCGGGGTGAATCGCGCGTTCCATACGCTCGACATTGCCCTCATACCAGCCTTCAACATAATCCAACGCCGCCTGTTTGATCGCGATGGAATCCGCCGTTGTCTGCGCCTGAAGTGAAAACATTGGCACGATAACGACGAGAAAAATCGCTGTGACGAAAATTTTCATGGCCTCTTCCTTTTACTTAGCTGATTGGTTTGAATATTCCATTTCTCTTGTTTGCGAACTCGCAACAATGTCATGCTGAAAGCAACTTTTCGCATGAACATCTTTCCTAACTTCTAAACAATTCCTGCGAAATGACAATAAAAAACTGTGAAATCTTTTACGAAGTCTCTACCCTAGGCTTCCGCCACATGGCCGGCCATGAATGCCATATACAAATCTTCGAGGCTTTCGCCCGCGAGTTCTTCGCGCGTGCGCTGCATCACAAGCTGCCCTTGTTTCATAATGCCAACAGTGTCGGCAATTTCTTTGGCGCGGAAAATGTCGTGTGTCGACATCAAAATGGCTTTGCCTTCTTCACGCAAGGAATGCAATAGTTGCATAAACTCAAAGCCGGCCTTGGGATCGAGGCCGGAAGTTGGCTCATCGAGCAGAATCGCCGGCGCATCTTTGAGAATAGCAATGGCGATGCCGCACTTCTGCCGCATGCCTTTGGAAAAGCCTTTGAGC
>CAYUVM010000375.1:0-5107 GCA_964447935.1 uncultured Cytophagia bacterium
GTTGAGTTGATTGTCAACCGCCCCGTCGAAGTGTTTGAACGTTGCATTTTGGGCAGCGAAGTCGTGCTGAAAATCGCCAATCGCTATAAGAAGAAAGTTTTGATCACTTCGACCTCCGAAGTATACGGCAAGAGCAGTAAGGTGCCGTTCAGCGAAGAAGATGATCGCATTCTCGGCCCCACAACCAAAAGCCGCTGGAGTTATTCCTGCTCGAAAGCCATCGATGAGTTTTTAGCTTTGGCCTATCACAAAGAAAAGCAACTGCCGGTGGTGTTGGTGCGTCTCTTCAATACTGTCGGCCCGCGCCAAACCGGCCAGTACGGCATGGTGGTGCCGCGTTTTGTGCAAGCCGCGATGAACAATCAAACAATCCGGGTTTACGGCGACGGCACCCAATCGCGCTGCTTCGGATATGTTGGTGATGTGGTGAATGCGATCACCATGCTGATGGATCATCCGGGTTCGATTGGGCAAATTTTTAATATCGGCAGCACCGAAGAAGTTTCGATCATGGAATTGGCGCAGCGCGTGAAAACGCTCACGGGCAGCAAATCGGAAATTGTCAAAATTCCATACGAGCAGGCATACGAACAAGGTTTTGAAGATATGTCGCGCCGCGTCCCCGACCTTACCAAGATTAAAAAATTGGTCGGCTACACGCCTAAAGTAAAACTCGACGATATTATTTTACGCGTTCGCGACTATTTTGCCGGACAGGAGCATGACGGTAAAACTGTCGCAGCCAATAGCCAGTTCACCTCCGGAGCACCGGAAGCCGCACCCGCGTTACTTTAGCGTGACTAATTGTGTAAGGTTTAATACCAATCTGAAATCAAATTGGTGTTAAACTGTGTCGGTGTTGCAATAAATTTTTGTAAACCTATTAAAGCCAGTTACGCTTCATCAGGCACGAATTTTGCCTGAAAGTGTTCTGGCTTTTTTGTTTTTTTACAATGATCCTTCTGAGAATAGGACCGGCGTGCTAAGTGGAGTAGCGCCAATGTTACACAAACGAGGAGATATTATTGTGCGGTCTGTTGGTCACATAAAGCGGCAAAAAGTTTTGCAAAAATGTTTACGTTATGCAGTCGTGACGCTTGGCACCGTGTTGCTGCAAACGGTAACGGTTCACGCCCAAAATTCAATTTTTGAGCGCGAAAAACAAAAATGGATGGAGCGCGATGGCAAACTTCTCGATTTTCTCGACAAGGGAACGGACAATTTTTTTGCCATCCTGGCGCAGGGCGCTGAAAATGAACGCTACGATATTATCCGCAACGGCGTCAACAAGCTGGTCGTCGATGAGTCCTGGCACAGCGGCAATTATGCCGGCGCTTTGATCGGGGTTCAACTTTATTATTGCTTCGGTGACAAGCTGCAACCTGCGGAGCGCGACAAACTCTGGAATAGTTTGAAAGACTTGCCGACGGATCAATATTATTTTGGCAACACCGTCGCCAACACCGGCATTAATACGATGACGGCGCGGTACGTGCTTTCGCAATACGATAAATCCAAGCAAGTTCGTTACAGCGATCCGAGCAATATTTACGGTCCGCCGAATTTCACCTACGACGGCCGCAACTACACGCGCGGTCGTACCTATTCTTCTTATGAACTGGCACGCGATTACCTCTATCACTGGTTCGAAGTGTTGTTGGAGGCGGATTATCTGCAGGGAGAAATGTTCACCGAGCATTACGGCATTCATTTTGTCAATTCGCTGGCGACGCTCACCGACACCCGCATGGTGCAAGACCCGGAGATGCGTAAACGCGCAAAACTGGTGGCGGATTTTTTTCAACTCGAACACGTGGTCAACACCAATGATTATCACATGGCTGGACCGTTGGGACGCAGTTATATGCAATTGCATTTGGATGGGTCACGCCATTTACTGTATTGGGATTGTTATTGGGGCAAAATGTATCCGACGCATTACGGCCATCCAGACGGGCCATACATTTTGCAATATCGCATCACGCCGATCATGGAAGATATCGGTGTTTACAAAGACGAGCCGGCGGATTATTGGCATTTGGTAAAATCCAGCGTGCAAGGCCAGCGCAATGTTTTGATCGCCAAAGACTATACGCTCGGCAGCAACCCCGATGACGGCAATTGGCTGCTGGAAATTCACAGTAATGATCCCGGTCCCTATCCGCAGGCGCGCCCCGGCATGCTCTTTCGCATTTGGATGAATGAATATGACGATGACATGAACCCGGACGCCTGCACCGGCGAATGTTATTCGCAAATGGGAATGCACGCGCATCAATACAAAAATGCGTTGCTGGTGAATGTCGGCAACACGCGACTTTACGAAGCGCTTTCCACCAACCAATGGGATCATGTGGAAGGGGATAGCCGTAAGAGCTGGCGTTTTTCGCAGGAAGGCAAAATTGCTGTCGCCATTCGCCAGGCCTCAACCTCTTCAGCGCTGGAAGTGGCGCGTATTGGCATTGATTACGGCTCTTTCGAGGAATTTAAAAATGCTGTGTCTGCCCGCGCGAAATTGGACGGCCCCACGTTCGTCACGAGCAAGGGCGACCGCATCGAAGCCCGGCATAACCCGGCGAATGACCGCACTGAAACTTACGTTAACGGCCAGAGGTACTGGCAAGGCTCCGCCCCGCGTTTGGAAGTAACCACGCATCGCGGCGAAAAAGTGGTGGAATGGAAAAACCGCATTATGACCGTGCGCAAACACGGGCGCATGGGCATCTATGATTTCAACAACTGGACGTATCGCGAATTTGATGACGGTACCGTTGTCGACCGCGACCCGCCTAAAACCCCGAGTGGATTTAAAGTCGGACAGTAAAAACATCGCTCGCTGAAGTGGAGATCCCACCGAACTTCTCATTTCAGTGGGTTAAAGCTTTGAACACGGATTACACGGATGACGCGGATTTTCACAGATAAAAATCCGTGAGCATACGCGTCTTCCGTGCTATCCGCGTTCAAGGTTTTTTGCTTTTGAGCTATTGCCTCCAATTTCCCGCCTTTTACCGATATTTAACAAACTTACGCTAACCTCTTTTGGTGATGGTATTGAGAAGATAATTATCACCAAAGGAATTGTTACTATGCAGAAATCTTCGCGCTGGCTGATGATCATTTTTCTCATCGTGGTTGGCGCTACCCTGCGAATTTTTTATCTCGGCAAAGCCGCGCCGTGGTTGGATGAAGCCATTACCTATGATCGTGCGCTCTCCAGCGTCACCGACATCATCAAAGCCTCGTACGGCTGGGATATTCACCCGCCGACATATTACGTCATTGCGCATTACATGTTGAATTTCGGGCACTCGCCGGAAGCGTTGCGGCTCTTCTCCGTCATTTGCGGGGTGTTGTGCATTCCGGTTTTTTATTTTTTCGCGCGCGAAGTTTTTGATCAGCAACGCGAAGCCCTGGTGGCGACGCTGCTCTTGACGCTATCCGCCTATCAAATTCGTTATGCGCAGGAAGCGCGGATGTACACGCTGTTCTTTCTCGTATCGCTGCTGGCATTGCTGTTTTTTTATCGCGCGGTGAAGCGCCAGCAAAAAAGTGACTGGTATTTGTGGGCAGGTATTAGCATTGTCAATTTTTATGTACATTACTTTTCGATTTTTTTGATGGCCGGGCAGGTGGGGTTTTATCTCGTGCATCTGATTCGCACTAAAACCCTGTCACAACTTTTCAAACAACAGCGGGTTTTTGTTTGGGCCTCGCTTGTTCTGCTTATCGGGTGCTTGCCGGCGGTGCCGTTACTCGTGCAACAAGCTACCACAAAAATCAGCAGCTACGGCGTTAAACAGCCGACGGCAAATCCGCTGATGTACCTTCTCGTGTTTTTGAAATTCAGTTTTTATCCCAATACTCTCGCCAATCCGTTGTGGGAGCGCGGCTTAAAATATGTTTTTGGCGCCGTTATTTTCTTCGGCTCGCTCATCGCCTGGAAAGAACGGAAAGAGATCATCATTTTTTCTTGCACTATTCTCCTCGTGGCGCTGAGCCTGGCGTGGGTTGCCTCGCATGTAGTGTTCTTCTCGTTGACGTTCCGGTATCTCTATTTTCTGAATGCGCCGGTACTGATCTTGCTTGCGTTGGCGATCACCGCAGTGGCCGACAAAATTTTAGTGAAACAAAAAGCGCTGGCGCTCGCCACCGTGCTCGGTGCAATTTGTTTGCTGCAGGTTTATATTCTCGCGCATTATTATCAAAACCCACGCAATGCGGATTGGCGCACAGGCTTTGCGCGGCTCAAACAAAATTGCCGAGAGAATGAAGCGATTATTCCGGTGCCGGCTTATGTGAGTTATGTGGCGCGCTATTATCTCGCCGGTGAAAAATATCATGAACGCGTTTTCTGGGAAAACAATACCACGCCCGCCGGCTTGGACACGCTGCTCGACCGGCACCAGGGCCTGTTTGTGGTGGTGACCGACGACATGTATCCGCCGGAGTCGCGGCAGAAAGTAAATGATTGGCTTGCCGCCAACGGTCGCCTGCTCTGGGAAGATCCCAATTTTCCCGGGAACGTCATCTGGTATGCCCACAAAACTTCACCGCTTGGCATGAATAAAGTAGAAAACGAATCGAATTAAAACCCAAGGCCGGAGCTTGTTGAAGCCCGGCAATTGTACATTTACGGAAGTTTGCAGAGTTTGGCTCAAAAAAACGCCGAAGCAATGATGCTTCGGCGTTTTTTGTTTTTTTACAAGAAATAGTTTGTATTGGTTGGGTGTTGCACGTGAAAGGAAATTGGGTGAGCACTGTTTATGCGACAGGTTCCACTTGCATTTGTCCTCGGAGACATTTATCATTTAAATAGGAAACTATTTTAGCGTCAGGAGAAATTCTATGAAATGGCAGCACCTCGTCATGCCGGTGGCAATTTTTGTTTGCTTCGCGGCGTGTGATAACGGCGCCAAACAAGGCCAGCCGGCGCCGGCAGGCTCAACCGGTTCGTTGCAAGTCGCGGAAACGACGCCGAACGTCGATTCGGCATCGACTTCTACCGCGCGCGTTCTATCGGAGAGTGAAGCCGACTCGCTTTGGCAATTGCAGCAGAAAATCATGCAGCAACCCCAGGACATCATGCTGCGCCGTGAGTTAGGCC
>CAYUVM010000376.1:0-5106 GCA_964447935.1 uncultured Cytophagia bacterium
TTCCGAAAGCACGATCTAGCCGTCTCTGTATTTGCCGATTAATGCATACGCTCGACTCTGTAAAGTTAAAAGCTCGATGGTTCGCGCTTTGGGGTCGATTAGCCACTATTCCCGCACACCGGCTTTGGCATAGATTTCAAATTTTTTGCGCCGATCGGCAAACCAATTCCACGGCGATAAAACTTCGGCAATAATATCCGGCGCACCTTCCACGCGTTCTTCTTTAATGATATCGAGTCGTTCTTTGACAATAAAAATCACATCCGGCTGCACAGGGTCTGCCAATCCCGGAAGAATGACATCAATTGGGGAATAATAAGGCTCACCCAGATCATGCAGTTGCGCAAAATTGAGAAAAGCAGCGAACAATCTGCCGCCGCATTTTTGGTGAATGGTTTTCGGCGCTGGCGACATAAACAATTCTCCCTCAATAACTTCGTAAATCCAGCCATCTTCCGGCAAACGGCAATAATCTTCATACGTCCACTTGCCCTGCGGCGGCCATTCGTTTTCCGCGCGGCCAATGGGAATATCACCGCCAGGTAATGAGTGAAAAGCGGTGGTGAGGCTCATACCATAAACTCCAAAAGGTTAATCCCAAAACCAGGCTTATTTTGAGTCAAGGCTTCATTCAAACGAGCCGTCCGGGCTACGCTCCGGCACACGCAACCGTTCAACCGATTTGCCGCCGATGATATGGCTTTCGATAATCTCATTGACGTCCTCGAGCGTCACGCGGCCATACCACACGCCCTCAGGGTAAACCACAATGGAAGGGCCGAGTTCGCATTGATCCAAACAGCCCGCTTTACTGGCGCGAACCTTTCCTTTCAAGCCGCGGCGGTGGAGTTCCTCTTTAAATTTTGCGGCGATGGCCTCCGAACCTTTGGCCGCGCAACAGCCTTTCGGATTATCCGGAGGCCTGCTGTTTGTGCAAATAAAAATATGTCGCTCAAATCGTGGCAACGATTGCACTCCTCTTTTTGCATGGCTGCTATGCGCTCTGCTCAGAACAGCGGCTTGCCGATCATCTCAAATACCATATACACAATGGCGCCCAGCGTCAAAATGCCAAACGGCGCCGCGAGCGCAAGAAATTTGAAATTCTCCGTCATCACTTGGCCGTATTCCATCGCCGGCAAGGTGTTGACGGTAATATCGCCTTGAACCTTAATTTGACAGGCCAAACGCTCTTTCGGTTTGTCACCCAATTGCAATTTTTCAAAAAATGTGAGGGCGCTCACGCATTCACCAGGTTTGACCGCCACTTTATCCGTGCCGCACAGGCCAAAACCGCGGCAATTGACGAATCGATTCACGCCGCCATAAACACTAATGCCGGCCTTTTGCGCTGCCTTGCGCAACGTCGTGCCAGCCGGAACTTCGACTTTGCAATTTTCCGCCTCGAAAAAAACCGTGGGCATAACTCGCTTCCTCCTTGGGTGGATGCAATTAAGGAATACCGATTAAATAATTTACCCGTCTGCTCGTCATGCCCGAATGCTTGAATCGGGCATCCACGCTTTCAAAACTGGATTCCCGCCAAAAGCGCGCGGGAATGACAAGCCGATGAAATGAATATTCGGTGCTTCTAAACGGCCAAAATTTCACCGGTGCTTAACAAAACTATCGCGCCATGCTACTTTCCGCCCGCCTTCTGAATTTCCTCGCGGGCTTTCTGGGCCAACTCGCCATTCGGATTGGTTTCCATCACTTTGTGCCACCATTTGATGGCCTCGTCCTTTTTCCCTTCGGCGAGATAAATCACGCCGAGATTGAACATGGCATAATCATAATTGGGGTTATACTTCAGCACTTGCTGGAGTTCGCTTAGTGCCAGCGGCCGTTGCGAGTTGTTGTAATAGGCGCCAGCAAGGCTCATGCGCACCGCAGCGTTGTTGGGCATGACGTCCAAATAACGTTTGAAGTAATCCGCGGCTTCATCAAAACGTCCGGCAATCTCATACATGCCGCCCAACGCCAGCAAAGCCGTGGTGTCTTTAGGATTCGTCTGCAAATCACTTTTGTATTTATTGATTTGTTTGGTAACATTTTCCATCGCCGCCATGTCCATGCCCTGACCATTACCCTCAGCCGGCGCGGCGCTGCTCATTTGACTCTGACTCATCGGCGCCGGATTCTTTTGTTTGTAGGTTAATAAAAAAAGGATGCCAATAAGCACCGGAATACCGATCAACGGCAACAATACGGCATTCAGCGAACGTGAGGCCGGCGCGGGGGCATTTTCAGCCGTGTCGAAATGCTCTGCGCTACTTGTTGCGGCAGCAACACCGCTAACGGATTGCCCGCAGGCCTGGCAAAATTTCGCGGTGGGTTTAAGTTCAGCGCCACATTCCCGGCAAAAACCGGCGGCGCGTTCGTTGGCCACTTTAGTTCCGCAATGCGAACAAAACTTTGCGCCCTCCGGTAATCCGGTGCCGCAATTTGAACATTGAGTCATATTTTTCCTTTAAGTATTTTCAAACATGTTTAAAATTCGATTACAGCGCTCAATTTGCTGATGATTCTCATGATGATGGTAAATCACCAGCAAATTGCGGATCATCCGCGTGATGATGTCGCGCGCGCCCGCGGGCGCCAGCAGGCCCTCATGAAATGTTTGGCGAGACGGTTGCACCAATTTTGCACATTCCAGGCGCGTCAGCACCTGGCCTTTATTAAAAGGGTCGAAATAAAATGAATCCGGTGGCGAATGATATTGGCAAATAAAGCGCACCGGCATGTTAATGCCGCGAATCGGCAGTTGCAAACGCCGCCCGATTAACAAATAAATCACCGAGAGGGTGATGGGAATACCGGTGCGGCGCTCCAACACACAATTCAAAAAGGAATTTGCCGGGTCGTAGTAATCTTCAAGATTGCCGGAAAAACCTTCTTCCGCAATAAGCACTTGATTCATGACACGTAAAACGCGGGTGCAATCATAATGGTGATGCAACCCGGCGAGACGCTGCGAAATCCTTTGTGCCAGTTGATCCAATTGCCGTTGATACGGCGCGATGTCGAGATCGGGAAAGCTGAGGCGCGCCAGCAGGAACACCGCTTGCTCGAGATCGATCTGCTCATCATGCAGCAAGCTGAATAGATAAAAAGAACTGGTGACGTCCTCTTGCTGCAGTTGGGCGAGCACATGACGCGCCGCAATTCGAACCTTGCCGTCGCCATCCGCATTGCTGGCCTCGCGTAAAAACGTCGCCGCCGGTTCGCCAATTTGTAGCAGCCGCTCGCGCGCGACATTATGCACATGGGCATCGTCATCGCCGAGCAAAGTAATCAACGCCTGAATCTCACCGTGTCCGAGCATGTTGTCAAGTCACTGCTGTTGATCAAACACAAAAGCCGCAAATTTTCCGTTGCAAAAAGAACCGACTTCACGACGTGGCTTCGCGTGGTTTGCCAAAACGATTTTCCGTGCCTTCAATCAATCGGCGCACGTTTTTGCGATGGGTGAAAACAATGAGTGCGCCGACGAGCAAGCTGAATTGAAACAACGCGTCCGGCACTTCATTATTAAACAATTCCTGCATCGCCCACAAGACGATCGGCAAACTGAGCGCCGCGAGCATCGAGCCGACGGACACATAACGCGTGAAATAAACCACCACTGCAAAAATGACCAAGCACACCAGCGCCGCGATCGGATATAACGCGATGATCATGCCACCGGCGGTACCGACGCCCTTGCCGCCGCGAAAATTACCGAACACGGTCCAGATGTGGCCGCACACCGCGGCTAAACCAGCGATGATTGGCATCACCGTGGAATCGATGTACGCGGTGCCAAACGGCTGCCATTGCGAAACCCATTGCGTCGCCGCCATGCCTTTGAAAATATCAACCAGAGTCACAAACAATCCCGGCCTCCATCCCAGCACGCGAAAGACGTTCGTGCCGCCGGCGTTGCCGCTGCCTTCGTTGCGAATATCAAAGTCGCGGCCACGGACGATTTTACCCACCAAAATCGCGGTGGGAAACGAGCCAACTAAATAGCCGAGCACCAACACTGCAATCAATGTCGCCATAATTTTTTGCTTTTATCTTTTTGCCTTTTTAATAATCATTCCCCGAGAAACGCGACCGCCACCGCACCCGGTCCGGCATGGGCGCCGAGTGCCGGCGAAACACTGACGATATCAACTTCCGGCACCTCAAAATATTTCCGGATCCATTCTGCATGAAAACGCGCGCCCTCAAGATTATTCGCATGGGCCACGAGAAAACGCAACTTTCGTTTTCCCGTGGTCTCCCGTTTAACGATGGCCGCCAGCTTCCGCCGCGCGTGATCTCCGCCAAAAGTTTTTGCCACAACTTTGACTTTGCCTTCGGCATCAAAGGTTAAAATTGGTTTCAATTTCAACAACTGCGCGATGGCGCCGCGAAAACGCGAGACGCGGCCGCCGCGCACGAGATATTCCATCGTTTCAAAACTGACAAACAGCCGAACATTTTGCGCCGCCGCTTCGACGCGATTCTTCAATTCCTCAATATCAGTGACGCCGGACTCAATCGCTTCGGCCGCGGCACGCACCACCAGCCCCTGTCCGAGACAAACATTTTTGGAGTTGACCACGTGCACGTCGATTTGTTCTTTGACGGCTTTGGCCGCGCGTTGCGCTGATTGAAATGTGCCGCTCAACGCGCCAGTGAGCGTAATCGCCAGCGCCTGTTTATGATTCGCGCCCGCCTGTTGAAACACTTCTTGAAAATCAGCCGGCGCCGGCTGTGAAGTTTTCGGGTGATGTGGCGAGGTTTCCAACATCCGATAAAAATCGCGCTCCGTCATGGTGACTTTATCGACGTAACTTTCTTCGCCAAAAATCACCACTACCGGCACGACGCGAATATTGCGGCGAATAAATTCCTCCGGCGGCAAATCACACGCGGAGTCGGTGATCAGCGCGATCGTCTGCGCATCGGGATCTTGATGCGCACGCGAATGCTGCTGGCGCATATCGTCCTTCTTTTTATGCACCAACTGGCCATAGTTTTGCGCAATGGTGAAAACCTGCTCCGGCTCAATGGTGTGAATGTGAATTTTCACCCGTTCATTCGAGCCGGCGACAATCATCGAGTTGCCTAACGGCC
>CAYUVM010000377.1:0-5072 GCA_964447935.1 uncultured Cytophagia bacterium
ATATTTTATTCATGGTTCCTTCCAAAAAACCGACGCCAGCACACTAAATAGTGTCCGCCGGCAATTTGTGCGCAATCCGAGTTTGGTTCCGCCGGTTGCGGAGTTGGACAATTTCTATCGCCGCGCCGAATGGCTTTCGGAGCCGCGCGAAGTGCGCGTCGGATTCAGCGTGTTGTATTGAGGAAAACCAGGAAAATTTCAAATTGAGAATTTACAATTTAAAATTTTCAATGCGTCCGTCAAATTTTTGGAAGGAACCATGAATAAAATATTTCAGTCCGTTTTTGCAATGTTGTTAATATTGGTTTTTGCGATTGCCGCCTGGGGCCAGGAAAAAGAGTTCAAGCATATGGCTCCGGCCCAGCAGCGGGAATTCATGGACAAATGGATGAAACAACTCCGGGCCGCGCGCGAGCGCATGAACAGCCTGCGCAAAAGCTCGCAAATCGCCGAGCATGAAAAAGAAAAACGCGTCATCATCAGTGGCAATCAAATCACCACGGTGATTTACAACTATGGCTCGATCTCGCGCCCTGGCATCGCCGATCTCGATTTGCAGTGGCCGAAGAGTCCGGACAAGCGCCT
Source organism: uncultured Cytophagia bacterium (assembly GCA_964447935.1). GTDB lineage: Bacteria > Zhuqueibacterota > Zhuqueibacteria > Zhuqueibacterales > Zhuqueibacteraceae > Zhuqueibacter. Next base: position 586 of record CAYUVM010000377.1, read on the forward strand.
CGGCTATGCGTATGAATTTGGGCCGCTGGTCGCTGCCGAAGTGGTGGATGCGAAGGGCGACACCGTGCACATAGTTGATGACGGCTTTATTCTGGCGGCAGATGGCGATTACCAGCCGGGAACTGCGTTGAAATGGGGCTGGTTGCCGCAGGTGGGCTTCTCCGATCCCAACTCGCCGGAGTTGGCCACCATTACCGCCAAAGACAACAATCGCGATGGCAAGCCGGATAGTTGGCCGGAGGCCTGGTTCAATCCTACGCTCGGCCGCTATGTGTGGCCGGCGTTTTTGGGCGATGATGCGACGGCGCCAGATGAAGAAGCGGTGTATCGCGTCGATGATTTTAACAACGCCGAGTTTAAATACTACCCGTTTCCGAACGACACGACGTTGCGCGGCTTGGGTTTGGAAATGGATGCGCGCTTTTTTCAATTCAACAACCCGCTTGCCGAAGACATTATCTTTTTTGTTTACACCATCACCAATGTCAGCGGGCGCGATCTCGACAAAGTTTACCTCGGCATGTTTGGTGACCCGCACATCGGCGGGGCGGCCGATTTTGCCGATGATTATGCCGGCTTCATCGGGCCACTCGACACCAACTTTCCCTTCAATGCGCGCAACATGCTTTATGCGTATGATCAAGACGGCCGGGGCCAAGGTGGGAAGGCCACCGGGCATTTCGGCTATAAATTTTTGGAAAGCCCGACGCTCAGCAGTGACGGCAAAGACAATGACGGTGATCAAATAGTCGACGAAAGCCCCTTTAATGACGCCGGGGTGTTTGCGCTGGGGCCGATTGGCATTTACGGCCAACCGAAATTGCACTGGTCCGGCGATGAAGACGGCGATTGGACCGCGGAGTTTGATGATGTCGGCGTCGACGGCATTGCGGCGACCAAAGATTACGGCGAAGGTGACGGGAAGCCCTCGCAATTGTATTTCACCGACACGAACAATAATGGCAAATACGATCTCGGCGAGCCATCATCAGAATCGCGCTTGCCGGGCATGCGCTTCGGCGGCAGTGAACCGAATTTCGGTTTTCGCGACATCGCCGAGTCGGATCAACTCGGTCTGACGAGCTTCAACGCGATACTTTTCGGCGGCAACAATCGCCCGAAAAACGATGAGTTGATGTGGGAAAAAATGACCGGCAACCTCGAGAATGTTGAGATCGAACAAGCCGCCGACAACGTTTTCATTTACGGCTGTGGCCCGTTTAAATTGGCGGCAGGCGAGAGCCAGCGTTTCTCCATTGCCTTGATTCTCGGCGATAACCTGCAAGATCTCGTGCAAAATGCCGAAACTTCGCAGCAGGTTTTTGAAGCCGATTATCGTTTTGCCAAGCCGCCGTTGAAGCCGCGTCTCGTGGCGGTGCCGGGCGATAAAAAAGTGACGCTGTATTGGGACACCCGCGCGGAAACCTCGTTCGATCCGTTTCTGGCGCGCGGCACCGGCCAGCAAGCCAAAGGTTTTGACTTCGAAGGCTATCGCATTTATCGCAGTGAAGATTTTTCTTTTGATGACACCAAAATCATCACCGATCAAAATGGCCTGAAATTTCTCTCGGAGCCGTTGCGCAACGGCCGCGGTGTGCCGGCGCAATTCGATCTGGTCAACGAATATTCCGGTTTCTCGCCGGTGGCCTATCGTGGCCGCGGCGTGAGTTTCAATCTCGGCGATAACACCGGCCTCGTGCATGCTTATGTTGATTCCAATAATGTCGTGAATGGCAAGCGTTATTTTTATGCCGTCGTGGCGTACGATCACGGCGACAATACGCTGCTTATTCCCCCAACCGAAACGCAACGCACCATCGATCGCGATCCGTTGACCGGACAGTTTACTTTGGATATTAACACGGCGATGGTGGTTCCCGGCCCGCCGGCTGCCGGTTATGTGGGGCCGAAATTGAATGAGGGTAATGTGACGCGCGTTGCCGGTAATGCCACCGGCCGCGTTGAGGTTAGATTTATTGATCCGTTGCTCGTCGGCGATAACAAGCAGTATGAAATACAGTTCACGCCGGGCAGCAAACCAACGGATCCGCCGGTGTATTCGATTACTGATCTCAAACCTCGTACCGTCTCTTTTACCGCGCGGGACACGGTTTTTGCGGATTTGGCCGTTGAGCATCTCGTGCCCGGAACCGTGACTTTACGTGACGCCGCCGGCGCCACGGTTGACCCGAGCCGTTACGAAGTGAACTACGTTTCGGGACGCATTCGCGGCAAAACGCCCGGGGCGTTAAGCAACGGCGCGACGTATTCCGCGACTTTCCAATATTACCCGGTTGCCAATAGCACCGGTTTGAACCGTGAAGATTTTAACCCCGTCTTTGACGGCGTCAAAGTTTTTGTGCAAAATGACCCAATTGAGCTGGACGCGAGCCGCAGCGGTTGGAAGGTTAATCAGACGCAAACAAATTTTGTTCCCCAAGTGGCGATCTCGACCATCAACCTGCGGGCCAAGCCGTATCCAGGAGATATTGAGCTACGTTTCACGGCGTACGATACGTTGGCCGGAGGCAAGCTTAGAAATCCGGCGGACACTTCTTTCACCAACATCAAGAGTAATTTCCGCGTGTTCAACACCGAAACCGGGCAGGAGTTGAATTGGCATGTGAACGAATCCAATATCGCGTTGCGTAATCAGCAATGGGATTTGCCGGAAAAAATTCACGTCTTTCAGCCGGGTAGCCGCATCGATCCGATGTATGAAGTACAGTTCGTGGTGCCGCCCGGCCAAACGCCGAAATACCCCGGCGCGGGCGACATCTTTCTTTTCTTCTCGCGCAAGCCGTTTGATGTCGGCGACAAATATCAATTCACCACGCAGGCCGCCAAGTTTGATCAAGCCGCGGCGTCCGAGGAATTAAAGAATGTTTACGTCGTCCCCAATCCGTACGTGGCCTTTGGCGCAGGTGAAAGCGCCGGCGCGCGAGTTGGCACGCGTGACGAGCGGCGTTTGGAATTTCGCAACCTGCCGGAAAAATGCACGATTCGCATTTACACCATCACCGGCGAGTTGGTGGATACGGTAGAGAAAAATGATCAGCGCGATTTTGCGGTTTGGAACGTGCTGACATTGGAATCGCAAGCCACGGCTTACGGCGTTTATATTTATCACGTCGATGCGCCCGGCGTCGGCACTAAGCTCGGCCGCTTTGCGGTGATTAAGTAACTTTCGTAGTAACGCCTTAAGGCGTTCAATGCACGATTGAAAAAAGCGAGATTGAAAATATGAAAAACTTTTTTGTTGGCCTTGCGCTCATTGTTCTCATGGCCGCTACCGCCGCCCACGCGCAACTTACGCAAGCCATCACCAAAGTCGGCACGACGGCCGCGCAGTTTTTGAAAATCGGCGCCGGCGTGCGCTCGGCCGGCATGGGTGGCGCATTTGTCGCGGTGGCTAATGATGTCACCGCTTTGTATTGGAATCCTGCCGGCATTGCCACCATTTCCGGCGGCGGCGAAGCGACGTTTAACCACGCCGAATGGCTTGCCGGAACTTCGTATGACTTTGCCGGGATCACGCTCAACGCCGGCAATTTTGGCACGCTCGGGCTTTCAGTCATCTCATTTCGCGTGCCGGAAGATGACGTGCGCGACTATGCTTTTCCCGAAGGCACGGGCGAGCGCTTCGATATGTCGAGCATCGCGCTGGCCGTCAGTTATGGCCGCATGTTGACGGATCGTTTTGCCATTGGTTTCACCGGCAAGTATGTGCAAGAAAGCCTGTGGAATGAATCGGCGCACGGCGTCGCGTTTGATCTCGGCACGCATTATGTCACGCCATTTAAAAATTTACGCATCGGCGCTGCGATTGCCAATTTTGGCACGAAAATGCAGCTCGAAGGCCGCGATCTTTATTTTAATTATGATCCGCTTGCCGAGTCCGGCACGGTCGGTGAAGTGCCGGCTTTGTATCGGTTGGGCAAATATGAATTGCCGCTGACGCTGCGGTTGGGATTGGCGTACGACGTTCTCAATCAGGAAAATTTGACGGTGACAATTGCGAGCGACGCGGTGCACCCCAATGATAACTCCGAGTATGTTAATTCCGGCATGGAAATTAATTTGCGCAACCAAGTTTATCTGCGCGGCGGCTATAAGGCTGCTTTTTTGAACAACAGCGAGCAAAGCTTTACTTTTGGCGGCGGATTGCGCTACGACGCGGTGGGAACCAATTTGAAACTCGATTTTGGCTACGCCGATTTCGGTCGGTTGGAAAATGTGCAATTCATGTCGTTTACCGTGAGGTTTTAATTCGTAGCGCCGGCATTCTCGACTTTCAGGGTTGACTTCTAACAAAGGCCCCGCTCATCAAGAGTGGGGCTTTTGTTTTTATTGTAAAAGTTTTTCCACCATTTCTTTTACGCCGCTGACGATCACATCCGGTCGATGATCTTTTTGTTCAGCCCCCGCATATACCGGGCGATGCACCCACGCCGCGCGCATTCCCGCGGCTTTGGCGCCGGCAATAT
>CAYUVM010000378.1:0-5068 GCA_964447935.1 uncultured Cytophagia bacterium
CCCAGGTTTTGCCGCTGTCGTTCGACACATGCACTTCCCAAAAATCCTGGCCCGGACTCGCGCCGGCATTGTTGCTGTACCAACGATAATAACGCAGCAACGGATTTTTGTACGTGGTCAAATCAAATACCGGTGAAAACAAGGTGGTTTTACCGCCGTCCACGTCATTCGCGCCCGCCGCATCATTAACGCCGGCATTGCCGGTCACAAAACAATTTACCCCCGCGCCCAAAGTATGATCATCTTCCGGTTGCACCTGCGCTTGGCCCACGCGCGTGCCGACCGGATTGGCGCGCAACCAAATGCCGCTGGTGGCATTGTCATTCGGGTCGCCAATCTTCCAACCTTTATTCAGCTCAAAATCTTCCAGCGTCCGTGAGCGAAAACCGACAATGAATTGAAACAGCTTGCTCTGCGGCGCATTCGCCGGTAGAAACAGCGACGCGCCCAAATTATCTTTGGCTTCAATATAATAGGAAACCAACGAACCTGCCGCTAACTTGGGAAGCCGGGCCTGAAAGGTTGTGCCCGTTGTGAGCGCCATCGGCGCCATTTTAAAATTGCTGCCGTCTGTCGCATAATGCAAAATCACCACGCTGGGATTAATTCCGATGAACGCCGCGGTGCTCACTTGCGCCTGTACCAGATAATCATTCTCCGTCGCTGCTGCGTCGCCGCGTTCCTGATGCGCGATACGCAGCAGCGCGCCGGAGCCGATGCCGTGCGCTGAAAACGCTTGATTGATGGCGCCAAAATTCGGCGTGAGATTCGCGAGATTGCCGTCGTTGTCATCCTGAATTAAAACTTCGATGAAAAACTCATTACAAGCCGTGAGCAAATCCGCATCGTCGGGCGTGCCGTAACGCGCGAAATGCGTGTAACGCCGCGCCGCCTCTAATCCCAGCGCCTCACGCAAATCCCACAACGCGCCCGCGAGAATCAAGCCGTCGCTGTGCACTTCGCCGCTGACGTTTTGGGGATAGCGATTGGAGTTTTTCACATTCCGCAAACCGCCGCCATTTTCCGCGAAGCCCACTCCTACTCTCGGATCATCGGCCAGTAACGCGGCGTTGACGTCGGCTAACCCTTCGTGCAATGCGCCATTGGTCAACCCGTCTGGTGCCCCCTTCGAAATATATTGCATATCGTTGATGCCGTGGCCGTATTCATGATAAACCACTGACGGCACTTCCGCAGTATTGCGGCAACCATCGCCGGCGCGATAAAAATTTATACCGCGACCATCCCAAAACGCGTTGCAGGTTTGGTTGATATTCACTCGCACCGGCATGCTGTAATCAACACCGCTAAAATCCGGATCAACCGATTTGACCAACGCATGCGCGAGGTTGGTGTGGAAATAAGCATCGCGCTCGGAGGTTCGGGAGTTGTTATCATCCCAGACAATATTAACCTGCTGGCCGTCCTGCACCGTCGCAGTGAAGCTCGCCGTGTTGCCATCGGCGCGCGTGACCCGCGCATATTTCCCCTCCAATTTCGCGGTCAAGCTAAAACTCGCTCCATTTGCACTCAGTACGAACTGTCCATTCGCGTTCGTCGCCGCCTGTTGCACGCCATTCATGACCAACAAGTCCGGCAACGCATGATTCGTCACCGCGTCTGTGGCATTGTTGCGATGCACACCGCCCGAAACCGTGCCGGAAACCGAATAACGGACGCGATTGAAGCGCCACAAAATTTCACCGCTGTGCGCATCGACGTAACTCACCCAGCGCGCCGGCGGGGCATCGGCGCTGAATTCGCAGCGATACGCCAGATGATAATCGAAACGCTCGCCGTTTTCAATCGGCAAAATATAAAGCGCCGGTTCCGCCGAATGCCACTCCGTAACTTTAATCTCACGACTCGCGGCTGCTCGGGCCGCCGGCCAGGCCAGCGTCGGAGTTGAATTCACGTTAATATCCGGATGAAAATCGGAGCCGAACATCATGACATTGCCGCTGGCGCTCAAGCGCAATTCGATTTCTGAAAACAAAACCGGGAGGCCTTGATAAATTTGCCGGTAACTCACATACCACTTGTTAGTGATATTCTCCGCGCGCCGTAGCTCCAGTTGACTCACATCGAGCTTGAGTATATCTGCATGTTCGGCTAAAAATTGCTGCGCCGCAATCTCCACCCCCGCTGCACTTTTTGCGAAAAAACCACCCAACTGCTGTTGTCCACCAAACGCGCGATGCGGATTGCCGGTCATTGGATTCCATTCGACGATCCATTCACCAGTTTGCGCGGTGAATTTTTGCCACGCGCCGGCATCAGCCGCCGCCGGTATTTGCCGCCGTTCTTCCAATGTTGACAAGCGTGTTTCTGCTGGAAGCTTCTTAGTAAAAAAGTCGTTGACCGCTAATTCATTTTGTGCGAAGGCATAACTACCGGCCAACATCAGCGCCAGTGAGAGCAACGAGGGAAATTTTTTCATAGAAGTTCCCGAGGTTAATAAAATGGTTTTAAAAATCAACAGCACGGATCATGCCGCTAATTTTTAAACTTGCCGTACCCAGGCCACCAACCCACCATGTAGCATGGTTTCAACAGATTACCAACTGAATTATTTTTGCTCTCACTCAATTCGCCAAAGAATGCTGGAAAGAGGCGGTTGAAAATTGCAATTTATACAACCGGCTTTATTTTACCGAAAAATTCCATAACGCAAAATCGTTGTAATAATTTTCCATCCCGCCAGCACGGTCCCCTTCACGGTGCCGGAAATTTTGGATTTGCCGATACGCCGGCGGTAACGCGCCGGCACTTCAGCTACACGCAAATGTTGCAACGCGGCTTTAATCTGCATTTCCACCGTCCAGCCGTAATTACGGTCGCACATTTGCAATCGCTCCAGCGCCGCCATCGAGATCGCGCGAAACGGGCCGAGATCACTGTAGCGCGCGCCGAGCAAAAGCCGCATCAAGTGGCACGCCAGCCAGTTGCCGAAAACTTGTTGCGGCGTCATCGCGCCCGCTTCTTTCACTCCCAACGCGCGCGAACCAATGACGAAGTCACATCTTCCGGCGAGAATCGGCGCGATCAAATCCGGAATTTCTTCAGGATAATCGCTGTGATCGGCATCGAGAAAAACCACCAGTTCCGCCTCGCATTTTTTCGCCTCAGCGATGCCGCGCAAACACGCGGCACCGTAACCCGGTTCGCTTTCAAACACCACCAGCGCGCCGGCCTGCGCCGCCACCTCGGCCGTGCGATCGCGCGAGTTGTTATTCACCACGATGATTTTTTCTACCGGCGGCTGCGGAATGGCCTGCACCACTTTGCCAACGGATTTCTCTTCATCGAAGGCGGGAATGATGGCCACGATTTTGGGCATGGCAATAAAACTTTCATTTTGCCCAAATCTTTTATCTAAAACAATCGTGGGTTCAGATTGGCTCATGGGTGCAAGGGTGAGATCATAACAAAAACCAGCCAAAGTAATTCACGGAATCATATTTCGCCACGCCCGTATTCGCTGCTGTGTAAAGGCCACGCCTTCATTGAACAATAAATCGAGCAGGTTTAATCCGTTCACGAAACCATCAAATTGTTGATGATACGGCGGCAGCGCCAAATTAATGAAACGAAGCTGCAAGTCCGGCATCAACTCCGGCTGCAGCACCGCGCGATATTTTTCTGCAGTTAAATAAACGCCGGCCTCCACGGCGCGCGCCAACGCCGTCACTCGCTGAGCGCCGCTTTCTGTAAGATGAAATTCGGAGGTTCGTTGCGGCAATTTCTCCCAATGCAAAATTCTCCAGAAAAATTGCAGAAACGTCCACGTCACTTCCGCTAATTTTTGATACGGCTGTTGATACAACGATTCCAGTTCGTCAGCCAGTTCGCCGAAATATGGCGCATTGTGATAGTTGAGTCGGATGGTCCGCCAGTGTTGGCGTTGCCATTCCCGCGTGGGATCAATTTCCACTTCTTGCAGTCTTTGCCCGTGGCGGCCTTTCGTCAAAATCGGAATGGTCAACCATTGCACGCCGGTTGCGGTTTTGAGGCGCGCGCGATTTATATTGCGGTTGGTCGAAAATTGCACATCATCCGCCACCACAAAAATGTCGGCACATGCAGCTAACGCAAAAAAACTTTCGGTGGGCAAATAAGACAACACTTCTGCGGCGAGAGTGCGCATGGCGTGAAATCACAAAAAACTTAGTGGCGGCGAAATGGTAAAGTAAAATTCGGTAAAATGGCTCATCAGTAAATCCGTATTCCGGTATCGAGAATTTCTTGCACGAATGGATTGTCAGCAGAAAAATTCTCGGGACGAAATTGAATTAACTCTTGGACTTTATCATCTATATTTGTGGCAACAATGTGTTCAGCGCGAGTCATAAAAATGGCGCGGTTGTTAAAGATACTGCAATCTAACAAAAAAAATCTCTAATTGCAAGCACTCTCACTTCAAAAAAATTACCGCCAAGACGATTTCCGATTTGCTTTTTGAATCGCGTTATGGTATATTGTGCGGATATAAAATTTTTGTCATCGCAGCTTATTGTTGAAGCCATTCATGTGCAGATCAACTTGCGTGGAAAATCTCTGATGCTCAATCCCGAAATCAAACTTCTCCTCGCTGGCCTCGATCAGGCCTATGATCGTAAATCATGGCACGGCACGAATCTGCGCGGCTCGTTGCGCGGGCTTTCCATAAAAACCGCGGCGTGGCGGCCAGCGCCAAAACGCCACAACATCTGGGAAATCGTCGTACATGCGGCTTATTGGAAGTATGCGGTTTATCGTCGCCTCACCGGCGAACCGCGAGGCTCCTTTGCACTCAAAGGCTCAAATTGGTTCACCCGTCCCGAGGCACAAACCGAGAGCGCGTGGCAAACGGATCTCAAGCTGTTGGCCGAAACGCACCAAGCTTTGCGTGCGGCCATTGCAGCCATGAAACCGCGAGAGCTTAATAAAATTTCTTTGGGCGGCAAAGTCGACAACTTGGCGCTCATTTCCGGAATCGTCGCGCACGATTTATATCATGCCGGACAAATTCAATTACTCAACTTTCTGACTTCGTGGTTTCAGGCTGTAAAAACAGGGTTGCGGCGGC
>CAYUVM010000379.1:0-5051 GCA_964447935.1 uncultured Cytophagia bacterium
CTTTGTTGCCGCCGGCGAGAATGCGATACGGCGACTCCATCGAGTAAACCGGCGTCAAATCCACGGAGGCGTCCACAGCCCAATTCTGCGGCCCACGCGGCACCCAGTCGCCACGCTCCAACATCAAAACTTTTTTGCCGGCGTTGACCAGCGCATGCGCGGTTAGCGCCCCACCAAAACCGCTGCCGATGATGATTGCGTCGTACAAGATAAGAGGTGCTTTGTTAAATTTTAAAATTGGGAAACGTCAGCCGGTGTGATAACATGCGATGGTTTGCGCGGTTTGTGCCAGGTGCTTAATGCGCCATTCATTCAATGCTGGCGAACTTCTCATCAAAACTCAAACGCGTCAGTCAGTGGCGATATTCCGTCGCTGGGTTAGAAACGCAGCCACTGTGCATTATTTTATTGTACTAACCGCTTAAAAGCTCTCAAGTGAAAATTTCCAAAAATTAACGTTCATAATGTAAGTAATCTCACTTAAAATGTCAATCGCCTTTTCAAAAAATACTTATGTTTACCTCAGTTCTTCCACTTGCTTTGGCTCACAAAAGATGTAATGATGGTTGGGGCTAAAATGCCGATGCCTCATAATTTGGGACATCCCAAATTATGAGGCATCGTATCATGAGTAAACTGCTAAGCAAAAATATTTGTCGGTTATCTGAAGTCGATATTGAACCGGGCCGCAGTCCGAGAAAACAGATGTTTTGCAAGTCTGCAACTATAATCGCAAATCCATCATTCGGCTGTTACCTTGCCCATCATCAACTGCAAACGTCAGCCTCGAAAATCCGGTTTAGCAACCGCCAAAACCGGGCTCACTTCAACATCAACATGCGTTTCGTCGCGCGATACTCACCCGCCACAATTCGATAAATGTAAACCCCGGCAGCCACTTGATCACCGCGATCGTTGCGGCCGTTCCAGCGCGCGGTGTAAGTTCCGGGCTGCATCGGTTGATCCACCAGCGTCCGCACCAACTCACCGAGCGTATTGTAAATGCGCAGTTGGACATTGGCGCCGGCGGTGATTTCTGCCGGAATGCCGAACCGTATCACGGTTTCCGGGTTGAACGGATTCGGATAATTTTGCGACAATTCATACGCGAGCGGCATTTCTTGCAGCGCCAACAGGCCGTCATGATCATGAATTTCATTAATGAGCAACAATTCGGCGCTGCTGCCAGCCGGACCGGCAACTTCAATCCGAATGTCGTTGTCGCCGCTGTCGCGCAAATAGGGCTGCAAATCCAACATCACCTCGCCTTCACGCGGCATGGCGTAAACGCCGAGCGACTGAATGCTGCCGCCGCGGCGCTCCGTCGAGAAACTGAAATGTTTGCCGTTCAATTCCACGCGCACTTCTGTCAAGCCTTTGTTCTTCAATTGAAAATAGCGGTCAACGCTGCGGAATTTGAAGACGTATGGCTCGTTGGCGCGATCGGCCGTGAGTTGTAAAAACACCGGATCGCAGATGTGCGAGTTGCCGCACATATCGGTGATTTTAATATCAAAGCCAAGATACGAATCTTGCCCGAGATCATCGAGGCGGAATTTTACTTCTTTTGCGCCCGGGATAAACGGATCAACCGTCAATTTGGCGTTGTATAAAAAGACCGGTTCGATTTTCGCAATGCCGCTTTCATGGTCAAAAATAATGCCGGTTACCGATTTGTAGCCGGGCGTAAACTCGCAACCCGGCGCGATTTTATCAAGAATCGACCGCACACGCAACGTATCACGAGAAACCGCTGTTTTACCGCAACTGTCCGTCACAGAAAACGTCGCAATCAACGTGTTCCAACCCGCCGTCAGTTTCACCGGCACTGAGAACGCACTGCCGATCAATGTCACCGGTATGCCGTTAATATCAACTTTACTCATCAACGGAATGACGCCGCCTGCAATCGAAGCCGTCCCACTCAGATTGGCATTATCGCTGCAAACCAGCGCGCTATCTGCCGGCGAGGCGAAATTGATCGCGCAACTGAGCGGCGATAACCTACCGATCACAGTCACACTATCCGCTGCCGTGGCGATGTCCAGTGAATCCTTCGCGGTGATGCGGGCGACGATTTTGTTCGGGCCATCGACGATGGGAATAATAGCGCAGTCCGCCGGCACCGAAACACCGTTAATGGTTACAGTCTTGGTGATTTTCCCGATCCCACCGGTAATGCTAGTGTTCACGCAAACTTCCACAGTGGTGTTACAACTGGTGCCGCCACGCGGCCGAACAATTTGAATTGTACACATCAACTTGGTCAGCGTATCCCGAACTAACAAATTCAAACGCGTTGAGTCCGACAACGAAGGGACGCCGTTATCGGTGGCAAAAACGAGAATGTTCGGATAACCACCGGAATCATCACGGCCTGGCATGATGATTAGCCGGCCGCGGGTATTGCCGCTGTCAATCACTGTGGCAAAGCCGGGCAGGTTCTTTCCAGTCAGTTTGATTTTATCGCCATCCGGATCTGTCGCATTGAGAATAAAATCAATTCTGGAGCCTTCACCAATCTCCACCATTACTCCTGGCGCAGTTATTTGACTAATCTTCGGCGGCCGATTAACATTGTTAACGGTCAACCTGAATGTTGTGGTGTCTGATCTCACCGGCAGACCTTCATCGCTGGCGATGACCATGATATTCGGATAATCTCTGGCGGCATCAAAATCCGGCGTAAAACGAATGGTGGCGGTATTGTTGTTATTATCCGTCACGGCGCCAAAAGCCGGCAAATTGAGCACGCGAAATTTTATTTTGCCGCCGTCGAGATCGGTTGCCGTCGCTGCTACATTCAAGGTGGCATTTTCATTCACAGCCTGCGCCGGAATGGCGGCAATATCCGGCGCGCGGTTTTGCACAACAACCTTTCCGTCGCGCGTAATAAGAAAAGGAATAAGTCTCACAAACAACGAATTGGTCATCTCGGTAAAATTAAAATCGAGCAACGTGGAATCACCCGGGTTACCGATTACACGGAAATTGAGATTTAGTATATTAATTTTACCGGGGGTACCGCCAGCAACGAAATCATTCCATCCAATTTCTCCGAAGGCTAGGCTATCGTCATCAAGATTTGGTGTGTTCCACGGCGGAGGCGCTGCAGTAATGCTTAGAAATTGAACAACATTAGGGTTCCACTTTAATATTGTTTGATAAGACGCGAGCCGGTTGTTCGGCGCCTGCAGTGCAGAGAGATCTAGATTGATGGCAACACTGATTACGTCGTTGCGAAACGGCTTGGGATTGCTCGACACCGCTTCAGCGCGAACCGAGTCGGCCAACATCGGCAAGATTTTCTGCTCTTGTGCGCGGCCGGAAGTAAATGCGGCCAGCAACAACAATATGGCGCTGCAAGCCTGCAATAATTGCGTGTAGCATTTTGATCTCATATAACCTCCTGATGGTGAAAATATCAAGCTGTAACGTCAAGGCGTCCTGTTTAGTAAAGAGATCGTCAGAGGTGATTTACCCCGATTTTGAATTGTGAAAAATCGGGAGTAGGATTGGGGGCGTAAAATTAAAAGTTAAAACTCAAAAGTGCAATGCAAACCCAATACGGAATCGAGCAGAATATCATCCACCGGAAACCGAAAAATTGCGCCGGGGGTGATTTTGCCAAAATCATACTTGGCGCGAAGGCTGACTTGATTAATCGAGCTGGTGCCAAACGAAACGCCGGAAGACACCCAGGTCCGCGCGCTGTAAGCACCGCCGACATAAAACTTTCCTAAATCAAACCCGCCTTCACCGCCGTAGAGCACGAACAATTCGCCGTCGTTGGCGCGGGCGCGGAAAACGCTGCGCAAATAATCAACGCCCAACTTATCACGTTCGACGCGAATGTTAAACGTCGCGCCGCCATAAGGCCGCAGGCTGAATTTGCTGATACTGAGCTTTGTTCTAATCATGCCATAAAGCGGCATAAGATCGGGCACGAAAGCTTCCTGCCGGTCAATATCGGCAATAGCGCCAATGAAGCCGCCAAAACCGTTTTGGGCCAATGGCAGGCGCAGGCCAAGATCAATAAACAAATTATTGTGATCAAAGCGTAAACCAAACGCCGGATTGCCGATGGTATGGCCTTTGGTTGTCACCGGATTCTCATCCAGTTTGCCGCCGGCATACGGCAACTGCGCGACAAAATGAACATTTTTATAAATGGGCAATGTCAGCGTCGCAAACCAGGCGGTGGTAAAAGTTGACGGCTCGCTGGGGTTCGTCGGATTGCTGGTTTTGAATTTAAATTGCGGCCGCAAAACTTCGAGATTAAGCGACTGCGCCGACACCAGCGCTGGCAATGCCAAAACCGTAAACCACACACTCACAAAGCGCTTCATAGGTGATCTCCTCGATATGAATTTATAAAAATTGGGGCATAGGCTTTTCCCCAAACGTTTACCGTTGAATTGCTTGTAACTGAATACACCTGTGAGTTTACTTATTTTATCGAAAAAGCGCAAGCTTTTTTTGTCACTTTTGAGCCGGCCATTTTCGGGGCTGCTTCCAGGAAATGCCGACCAACGGTTGTGTTGTGAGAGCCAAGAAAAATCAAACCGATACAAGAGGTGGGATCGGCGACCCTATTATTTAACATCACAGAAAAATCGGGGACGCTGAACATTTTAAATTTACCGCCATTTTGCGAAAGTGCGGACGAGAAAAAGCAGAGTAAATTTTTCCCGTGGCAAAATTAAAAAGACTGTCACCGAGATCACAGCGCGCAAATTAATTAAAAGGTCGGAACGCTCTCTGTGTCCTGTGGCCAATGTAAAATTTTCAAAGCCCAATTTTTACGTTTTTAGGAACGGCTGGCGGCGTTCGGGTGTGATCGAATCGCGCCGGCAGAGACAATTTGTCAAAATCATATTTCAGTGGGCCAAGGCGAAATATTTTTCCCGACACAGGGCCAATGAGTTCTTTGCCCGCCATATCGACAACGCGCAGCCTCGGCAAATTTTGATTAAAGGCCTTGCCATCGACAAACATCCGGTTGTTTTGTACTTCAATTTTTTCGCTGCGGCGCGTGATATATTGATCCA
>CAYUVM010000380.1:0-5032 GCA_964447935.1 uncultured Cytophagia bacterium
GCATTGCAAGCATTTCGCGTTGCTGATTTGCTGGCCGATTTCGTGGCAAACTAATCATGTCGTCTAACCTTCAAGCTGGTCATGCGCCTTGGCCAAAGGCCCGGGCGAAATTTGCGCAATTGATCGGCTGACGAATAAAAGCAGAAAGAAAAGGTATCGCTGTGAGTTGCTATACAAGTGACTTATTACTCTCAAAGCTCAACGCGATGATAAATCGATTTTCAAAATGTAATTCAAATATAAAAGTATCGTATTAGACAAAAATGATGCCAGGCTTACTGCCGGAACCAATTTTTATTTGACGAATTCGCCATTTTTTTAATTCTACTTGGTCAGATTACCTTGCGTGGCCCACTAAACACGCAAAATACACTAAAAAGCTTTTCGCGTTTTTCCTGGGTTTCGTGGGCAAAATTTTAAATATGGCTAAGTAGAATTAAGAACAAATTGTTTAATGACAAATCGGGTTGTAGAATAAATGGGTGAAATAAAAAAGCGTGCTGCGCTCTGCACCGCGACAACCCGGTTCAAACTTGTGAGAATGGGGGGAGTCTCATAGTTCGTATCGCAGCACTCACACAGCACGCCATGTATTGTTTTCTGACGCACTATAAGTTACGGGACGCAGGATTAAGTTTTGATTAAAAAATAGTTAAAAAACTTTAGTTTTCATGTTCTTCCATTTCAGAGGAGTCGTCAGAGTTTTTGTGTTTTTGGCGTTCGTGGCCGCCAAGCGTGGCCTGCAAACCTCGAGTCAACATTTGTTTTTCTTCGGCAGCAAGCCGCGCGTCGGCATGCAAAGGCAGATAAAACCACGGTGGCATTTCGTTTTTCTGAATTTGCTCGGCAGCTTCCTCCGCTTCATCTTGTGGGCGGTCCCATTCTGAAAAATTTAATTTACGGCGTCCTTCAGTAACGTCGTTTTGCACCAGCCAGGAAACCGGCGCCACCTGGCTATACCATGGCCATACCGTTTCGTTACTATGACAGTCAAAGCATGCGCGTTTGGCCAATGCCCGTGTTGCAGCGCTGTCCCACTGCGGCTCCACTCTGGTGGAAGGATTGGTGTGATTGCGGCCGTGGGGAACGAATTGAATGATGAGCAGCAATATCAATACGGCAATGGCCGCGCGGCGTAAAATAGTTTTAAGCATGAACATTCTCCAGCGTTTTTAGTTTCTCGAATCGCGGCAAGGTAAAAATTACGAAGGCGGCGGGATTGATTACCACCACAAACCGCCATCCGCATATTCCCACAGCAGAAATCCCAGCAGTTTGAAATCGAACGGTTTTTCACCGGCTACGGGAATCTGTCCGCCGAGCGATAGCCCGATATGGCCCCGCTTGACCAGTCCGATATACAACTGCGGCGTCACGAACCACTGCGTCGCACCATTTTCCGTATTGGTAATGCCATTGGCCTCTACCATCGGAAAAAATCCTTTTTTCTCTTTGGTCAATGGCAAGGTGAATGCAAGATTATACAATAATTCGGTTTCGCCTTGATTTTTTTGCAGCGGTTTCTCAAGCTTCACGCTTGATTGCAAGGTGAAACTGTCGAACCCTTTTCCAGCCGCCAGATACGGCGAAGCTTTCCATGCGCCACTGCCGATGCCGAGTGATGCAGATTTGCCGGTGGGCATGGCCACTTCCAAGCCGCCGCTCAAAATTGTTAGCGACGAATGGTTGTGCGCCAAAACATACTTGCCGCTCAACTCGATGTCACCGAGCCCTTTCGTCGTTGGCTTGGCCCACTCGGCAGCAAGAGGAACGGAAACTTCCCATTGTCCCCGGCTGCCCAATCGGCGTTCGTAAACAAACTTGGTTTGCGCGGCATTGTTCTCACGGCGCGTAAATTGTGGGACGAACACGGCTTCGTTTTCCGGAAAAGCTTTGGAGGTGATTTGGGGACGACGAAAATTCAACTCGCCCTGCGGCCAGTTGCGGTCGGCGCAAAAAGTTTTGACATAGCTGATGATGGCTTCAATTTGTTCATCCGTGAGTGCGTCATTAAAGCCCGGCATCGTCATGGAAAGCCCGCGCGCCGGCCCGCCATGCACCATCACCGCCTTCCAATCGCGGCGGGGCTCGCGGGTGTTGAAGGCGCAGTCGCTCAAGTCCGGCGGTGGCGGCTCGAGCTTGACGTCTTCAACCTTGCCCTTTCCATCCAAGCCGTGGCAACTCGCGCAGCCGGCATATTCTTCATACAAAATTTTTCCATCCAAAATTTTCGTGATATCAATTTCTTGTGCCCGCCCGGTGCGGCAATGGGCGGAAGCCAACAGCAACATGAAAAAAAACAGGCGGCGCATTTTGCTCTCCTTTGGTCAGTACCGTTTTAGCCGTGCAGGATAAAATAAGACTCCGGGCATTGGCGTGTCATTAAGACGGCATTAAAATTTTTTTAATTTAATCTACGCAAAATTAAAATTTGATGAAAATGAAATTTCCGCTTGCAATCTCGCGCAGAAAACCGTTTTATAAGAATATTGGTTGATCGACTCATCGGATGAGCAATCGAAGGCAGAAGTGTATGAATAAATTACTCATTATCGAAGATGACTTTCGCGTGCGTTCGCAATTAGAGCGGGGCTGCGTTGAAGAAGGTTTTGAAGTAACCGCCGTCGGCTCCGGCTGCGCAGGCGAATTATTGCTGCGCAACGGCAGTTACGATGTGGTGATTTTAGATTGGCGATTGCCGGACAAAAACGGCGTGGAGATTTGCCGCGATCTGCGCCGTGAGGGTTTTACGATACCGGTGCTGATGCTGACGGCGATGGAAGCGGTGGCCAATCGCGTTGAAGGCCTGGATGCCGGCGCCGATGATTATCTAACCAAGCCATTTTCTTTTGAGGAATTGTTGGCGCGTTTGCGGGCTTTGCAGCGCCGCGCCGAGCGGTCTGCCAAAAAAGAGCCCGCTTGGTTGGCGTACGGCGAATTGCAGCTCAATCCACGGCAGCACGTTTTTCTAATCAATAATCACCCGGTCGCGCTCACCAAAAAGGAATTTCAACTGGCAGAGTTTTTTCTTCGGCATCCGGAAGAGGTTTTGTCGCGCCAGGAGATTGCGCAAGCAGTTTGGCGGCTTTATTTCGATACCAACACCAATTTCATTGATGTTTATGTGACGCATTTGCGCCAAAAAATCGCGCAAGTCACCACGACGGAATATTTACGCAGTGTACGCGGCATCGGCTACGTGATGAGAAGCTCTGAATCATGACCATTAAAACTCGTTTGACCATTTGGTATGCCGGCATTTGGGTCGTGTCGATGCTGCTTTTGATCGGCATGCTGTATTTTGTGGTTAAAAATGCCATTCGCCGTGAAATGCGGGAAGTGTTGCATGCCGAAGCTTTGGAAGTGCCCAAAAGCTTCACTTTGACCGCCGGTTTTTTCAAGATTACCGAAACCCATCCCTGGGAAGAAATCGAGCATCAAGTCGATTCCGATTTTGCCCTGTATTTGCAAATCTTGAATGCCGACGGCGACGTGCTGCATCGCTCGGATAATTTGTTATTGACGAATGATTATTTGCCGATTACATTTGTGGCAGAAAAAAACGCCGATCACTTTCTCGAAACCAGCAAAAACGGCAAACCTTTCTTTCTATTTTATCATCCGCTCCGCGAACATGAAGCGACGGGCGCCTTTACCGGCTGGTTGCAAGTTGGCGCCTATGAAGGCCGCGTAACGACTTTTTTGCAAGTGTTATCGCAGTGGCTGCTCATCGGCGTGGCCGGCACGTTAGGGCCGGCGGTGTTGATCGGCTGGTTTATGGCCAAAAAAGCTTTGACGCCATTGGAGCAAATCGCCGCAATTGCCAATACGGTCACCGGCGAGAAACTCGACGTCCGCTTGCCGATGCGGACTGGCGCCTCCACCGAAATCACTCACTTGACCGATGCCCTCAATAATCTGTTGCGCCGGCTGGAAGAAGCGTTTGCCAAAATTTCGCAATTCACCAACGATGCGGCGCACGAGCTGCTCACACCGCTGACGTCCTTGTTGAGTGATATCGACATCACTTTGCGCCGTGAGCGCCCGCCGCAGGAATACGCCGAAGCGTTGCAGCGCGGCAAAGCCGACACCGAACACATGGTGGCGATCGTCAAGAATTTGCTGTTCCTGGCACGCGCCGATCGCGGCCAACTTTCGCCGCCGATGACGGCACTCGATCCCGACAGTATTCTGCAAGATACGCTCGACGATTTCGCGCCGCTCATTTACGCGAAAGCGCTGCAACTGGAAATTCATTCCATGTCGGCGAAGGTTGCCGGCAACGAAACACTGCTGCGGCAGTTATTTGTCAATCTCATTAAAAATGCCATTACTTATTCCAATGCGAATAGCCGCTTGACCATTAAAGCGCAGTGCGCTGAAAATGAATGGCGCTGTGAAATTGCCGACACGGGCATCGGCATCCCTGCGGCAATGCAGGCAAAAATTTTTGAACGTTTCTTTCGTCTCGATGAATCGCGGGCCCGCGATACCAGCGGCGCCGGCCTCGGCTTGCCGATTGCCCGCGAGATTGCGCGACACCACGGCGGTGACATTGAGTTGATATGGAGCGAACCGGGCAAGGGCACCATTTTTATGATTCGCCTGCCGATATTGAATTCTACTTAGCCACATTTAAAATTGTATCCACGAAACATACAAAAAACGTAAAAAAGCTTTTTAGTGTATTTCGCGTGTTTAGTGGGCCATGCAAAGTAATCTGACTAAGTAGAATTAAAAAATTGTAAAAACTGTTGGCGTTGTTTTTGCAAAAAAACGGGTTTTTATATCTCACTGTTGCCGTCTTGCAGCCCAGACAAGCGCATTTTTGTAATACGCATTACGTCTTTGTGAATACATGGTTGGATTTTGGTTTATTATCGGCATTGCCGCGGTGGTAATCATCTGGAGTCAACGCCGCCGGCAGCAGAAAATTTTAGCTTCAAACCGGTTGGCGCAAAATGCGGCCGCCGAAACCAAGGCGCCGCCCTCGCTGCATCCGTTCATTGACACGACGCAGTGTATCGGCTGC
>CAYUVM010000381.1:0-5020 GCA_964447935.1 uncultured Cytophagia bacterium
TGGTGGAGGTTTTTACCTGGGCGATAAGGGGGAATTTCTCAGTATCAATCGCCACGGCGTGGGTAAAGGTGCCGCCCACATCGATGCCGATACGAATTTTTCTCATGAAGCTGGGTTTATTAAATGCCTGGTGCGATTTTTAAATTTTAAGCTGGTGTGGTGAGCGTTTCACACGCACATCGAATACTGTAAATCACCCGCTCTCATCAGCCCAAGTCAAATATAAGAAAAATTTTCAAGGAATGCAATTGTAGGTTTGCGCCGAAGAAAGCTGGGAAAGCAACGCGACGCGTTGTGCGCTTTCCGAACGAGTGGCGGGTGAAAGGGAGGTATATAATTTACGTATTATGCTTTACACATTTATCTCACCAGAATCATTTTTTTTGTCAATACCAAATTATCGGTCTGCAGACGGTAGAAAAAGAGACCGCTGGCCACCCTCTCATCCATTTGGTTGCGGCCGTTCCAGATCGCGGTATGATAGCCGGCGGCTTGGGGTGAGCCGTTCAATAAAACCGCGACTTCTTCGCCCAGCGCGTTAAACACTTTTAACGTGACCCGCGCCGGTTGTGGCAAGCCGTAACGAATTGTCGTCGTGGGGTTGAATGGGTTGGGAAAATTTTGCGCGAGTTCATGCGTGGCCGGAATATTTTGTAGCGCCGTGAGTTTCGCGTTGACAAATTTTGACTTTCCAACGAGTAATTTCATTCGCTTCGGATGATTCTCCTCGATAATGGCGACAGCGTGGTGATTTTTCTCGCGCAAGTTTTGCGTAATTCCGATTGTTTCGTCAGACAACCAAACCCCATATTCCGGCGGCACACTTTCCACGCCCGCAAAGATAAGCTGCACTTTGTCGCGCATATTGCTGCGCACGGCAAATTCCCAAATTTCGCCATCGCGCGGCTCCGGCCGGATATCCGTGCAATAGTTATACGCATACGCACCCCACTCCGGGTGTGGAAAATAAACCGAAACATAATCGCCGATCACCGGCGGTTCGGGATAATCATTTTCGTCCCACTCGCGCGCCGCCCCCCCGGCAGCGGCGGCGAGGTTGTTGCGATCCCGCGCGTCGCCGCATTCAGCCATAATGCGAATCGACCACGCAGGCGTAATTTTTTCTTTATGTACCCGATTGGTGGAAGAGCCGGAGCGATCCGGATTAATCGACAGCGTCGTCGCGGTGCGTGTAAACACGGCGTAACCTTCAAACGGTTGCAGCTCTTTTAACTCCGGACTTTGCGGATCACTCCACGCGCCGTCAAATGAATAGATTCCAAACGTCGTGCCGTTGCCAAGCTGGGCTTGCGCCGGCGCCGGGAAATTAAAGGGATTGCCGATAAAATTCCAACCCGCGTGTAATGGAATGACGAACGGCGCGGCCGTGGAATTGGAAATACCCGGGCCGATGCGCAGCCGGCGACCGCTTTCTTTTACAATCAACCAAAATGCTTTGCCGCTTTCAAACGTGCCGTTGGGAAATTCGGTGTAACTCTGATCCGCTTGCAACGAGAAAAAACGCCATTTCTTACGGTCGTACGCTCCGAGATCATCTTTCAATACGTCGCGCGGGGTTTTGTCGGCAAGATTGAGCGGAACGGAAATGAGACGATAGCTGTTTGCCGGTTGCGTACTAGATTTCTGCTCGCTCTGCGCCACAATATTGACCGGAATGGAAATAATACCGCTGAGCGGATGCCGTACCAAATTGCCCTCTCCATCGACGGCGGCAACAAAAAATTCGACGCCGCGCGAAGTGACGGCGCTCGCCGGAATTTCAAGTTGATAATTATTTCCGCTATTTTTTAGCATTGGCGCTTCGGTAAAATTCGTTTCGCCACCTTTGCGATAAAATATTTTTGCCTCGGCAACCTGAATGTCATCAAAAATATTTGCGCGCACGGTTACCGGCACCGCCTTGGTGACTGCATCCGGCAAAGACGGCGCCGCGATCTCCGGCGGTTCGCTTATGGCTTGCGCGCTAAAACGCACGGGAACTAAACCCGTCAAGCCGGCTTCGACAACATACTTTCCGGTTTTATCACCCAAGGTTAAAGCGGTGGCAACGGCGCCGGACTCGGCGGTTTTGGCAGCCATCGGATTGAGTTGATACCCATTTGCTCCGCTGGGCGCTTTAAGAGTGAAAGTGACTTCGGCGCCGCTCACCGGATTGCCTTCGGTATCCGTCACCAACACCGCAAACGGATTCGCCAAAGGATTTTTAATTTTACCAGATTGATTATCGACAGAATTGGGGATTAGATTTGCAACCGGGCCTGGCGTTGCGCGCGCAGTGAAGGTGACCGGACTACCGCTGAGTTTCGGAGCGATTACACTCACTTTGTAAGTGCCGGCTTTGCTGCCTAAAGTTAAAATCGTTGCGGCGCGGCCCTCTTTGTCGGTACGCGCTGAATTTACGCTGAGTGTGTGCCGCGTCGCTTCGGCGGGAATTGAATCAATATTGAACGCGACAGTGTAATCCGCAACCGGATTGCCGGCTTGATCCGTCACCGTTACCACAAAAGGTTCCGCAAGGGAGGTGAGAATCTGACCATCACGATTATTGCCGGAGGCGTGCAATATTTTTTCAGCGCGGCCGGTAAATTCCGCGCGCGCGGTAAAAGTTACCGTGCGCGCCGGCAAAGCGCCGATCTTCGCAGCCACCAAATAGTTACCGAGTTTATCGCCGAGCGTGAAGATAGCGGCGGCCTGGCCGTCTTTGTCCGTTGTAATCTGGCTTGGACTTATTCGTTGTCCGGTTGCGCCATTTGGAAAACTAAGAATTTCAAAATTCAAACTTGCGCCCGCTACTGCATTGCCTCCAATATCAGTGGCTTTTACGATCAAGGGTTTTTGTAACGTCGTGTTGATCGTGCCAGCCTGTTGATCGCCATCAAACATGGCGAGATTGGCCGCTGCCCCTGTGGTTGCGGTGGCCGTAAATTCGATTGGGCTGTTCAGCAAACCATTGGCGCTGGCCGTGGCGGTATACGTGCCGATTTTATTGCCGAGTTGCAAGAATGTTGCCGCCCGCCCATTCGTGCCGGTAAACACTAAGGTTTTACTCAACGTTTGGCCAAGCGCGTCGTTCGGGAACGCCGCAACCGCAAAGGCCACCCCAATTCCGGCCACCGGATTATTAGCCGCATCTGTGACTTTAACCACCAGTGAGTCGGTTAAAGGCATATTAATCGGTGCGTGTTGTTGATCGCCGCTGATGAGCGTCAACGTTTTCAAATTATTCACAAGATCGGCGGTTGCCGAAAAAACGATAGGGCTTCCCGCCAAGCCATTGGCCGAGGCCGTCACCACATAAACGCCGGGTTGATTGCCAAAGGTTAAAATCGTGGCGGCACGGCCAATGTTGTTTGACTGAGGGTTGGCCGTGCCCAGTGAATGTCCGAACGCATTGGCCGGTACGGTTGCAAACGCAAAATTGATATTAACCCCCGCCACCGCATTGCCACCGGCATCAACAACCTTAATCACAAACGGATTGGCTAATGCAATACTGGTTTTTCCGGTTTGCTCGTTACCGGAAATACGTAAGATTTTTGCTGCCGGCCCGGTGGTCGCAGTCGCTAAAAATTCAACCGGACTGCCAATAAGCCCAATCGTGGCGGCACGAACGCGATATGATCCGATTTTGCTTCCCAAGATCAGCCTGGTGGAAGCTCTGCCGTTGTTGTCGGTCGAATCAACATACTGACTCAGTAGATTTCCTTTGCTGGCGCTCAACAAAGTATCCAATTCAAACACCACGGGAAATCCTTGCACGGGATTGCCACCGGCGTCTGTCACAGTCACCACCAACGGCTCGGACAGCGCGGTGTTAATCGGGCGTGTTTGCGCATGGCCGGAAGTGCGTGTGAGCGTTGTCGCCACGCCGGAATTAGCGATTGCCGTAAACGTCACCGGGCTACCGGATAATCCATTTGCGGTGGCGGTGACAAAATAGGTTCCGACTTTGTTGCCCAATGTTAAAATGGTTGCAGCCCGGCCGTCGCGATCTGTTGTCGCACTGCTGATTCCCAACGTCTCACCCACGGCGTCGGTCGGTTTACTTTGAATCGCAAATATGACCTTCGCATTCGCCACCGGATTGCCTTCAGCATCAGCCACGGCCACGGTCAGCGGCTTTGCCAGCGAGGTGTTGATAGCGCCAGATTGAACATTTCCAGAGGTCAGAGAAATTTTTGCCGCTGGCCCCGCGCTTGCCGTCGTCGAAAATAAAACCGGGCCGCCGAGCACATTGGCAGCGCTTGCCGTCACATTGTAAGCTCCCGATTGATTACCCAAGGTGAAAACAGTTGCCGCTTTGCCGTTATCGTTGGTTGAAATGAGTGCAGGATTCACGCGGTGCCCCAGCGCATTAGCCGGAGTTTTAGTCACCAGAAAAGTGACGGGCAAATTGGGAACTGGATTGCCGCCTTCATCAGTGATCGCAATTTCAAAGGCGGTCGAGAGTGTGGTTTTTATCTGCCCCGTTTGTCCATTACCGGCAGTGAGTTTGATGGTTTTTAAATTGCCGGTTTCTGCCGTTGCCATAAATGTGACGGGACTGCCTTCATGACCGGGTAAAAAAGCGTTGACGCGATATTCACCAATTTTATTCCCCAGCATAAGGCTTGTTGTTGCCTGGCCATAACTATCGGTGATCGGGTTGATTTCACTCAGCGCTTGCCCGGTGGCGCCGGCTGGAGCATTGGTCAATACAAAATTAACCGTTACACCGGCAGCCGTATTGCCGCCCAGATCAGTCACGGTAACCGTTAGCGGCGTTGCCAAAGCCGTGGTAATTTTTCCAACCTGACGATCTCCGGCAGTATATGCAAGGTTGGTGGCCGCGCCGGCAATTGCCGTTGCGGTGAACGTTACGGGCGCGCCGTCATTTAACTGCTCGGCTGTTGCACTCACCGTGTAGGTTCCAACTTTACTGCCCAATTTCAAGATGACAGCAGCCTGGCCGTCGTTTCCAGTCGTCACGTTTGTCGCACTTAACATGGCGCCAGTAGCC
>CAYUVM010000382.1:0-5004 GCA_964447935.1 uncultured Cytophagia bacterium
CAAGCGAGTGGATAATTCAAAATTGGTTGTTTAAAATAAGCGAACGAGCAGTCAGTAGCATCCCAAAACACAATTCCTTTGTGCCTGGCAAATCCTTCTTTGAAAAAGCGCCAAAGCGAATCCGGCTCCGGTATCGGCTTTCGACCATCCTTAAACCCCATTTCTGCAAATGTATAACTCTTACGAACATCTCGCGCTTCAATTTTTATAGTATCATTTGCAACAAATGTCATGCTCACTTCATCCCAACGAAGGTCGGGCAATACTCGAAAGTGCTGCGCTTCCTGCAATTGACGAGCAGGATTCAAGGTGCTTGATAAATTCTGTCGATTTTGCCGATGCGTACTTTCAATCAATTTGACATCCAGCAAAAGTTGGCCGCCATCAACAATCAAAGCTCCAAGCAGGGAAATGATACTGATGTGACTTTGAACAACTTCTTGTCGCGCATTATTGGGAATCAATAAAAAGGGTTCTGTAGAAATAGCTTTGGATGCAATCTCATTAAGAATGCGATCACCATTAATCCAGTTTATTCCGCGTGCAAAGAACACCTCTCGCCGCGCCTCGCCGATCTCAGCCATTCCCAGCCGCCATAACCTTTCTTGAATGATTGCCTGCGGCGTTAGATCAATTTCCAGCAGACGATTCAGCAAAGCCGCAATTTTATACGGATCGATTCTCCATTGACGCAATCTTTCTAACTCTATTGGAACCTTACCAATGTCATCACGCTTATCGCAAATCACAAAGGCCTGCTCGCCCTTCGGATCAGATTTTGGAATCACCACCACTGGCATGGGGCACATCTCTTCACAGCCATCACACTGAATGCACGTTCTATACTTCGCTTCAGCAAGCATCCCCCATTTCACCAGAAACTCTAAGCCATTGCTTGGCCAGTACGGAATTTCGTCTGCCGTGACCGTGAGCGCTCCTTGGTCACGGAGATCGAGACGCTTGAAGATCGAATGAAGTAGATCAGTGAGAGTCATCGGTTCATCGCTCTTTCGGTGTTGAATGGGGTTTCTCGAAACCCCACTTGATCAGCATGTCGCGCAGCAGCATGTCGCGCTCATCGTCTTTTAGCGTGCACGAGCTTGGATAGGCCAGCGAGAAAGATTTTGAATGGCGCCCTCTTTTGCCGCTGGGCACAAATTGGACTTCCAGACTGACGTGGGAAATGTTGACCAAAGCTATGGGTATTCTATTACACTTGCCACAGTCCGGTGCATCTTCCATCTGGATAACCTGTGCCATTAGGTCATAGACCGCATTCGCATTTTCTGAAGAGTCCGCCTCCAACGTAATCCTTCTTGAGTGTTCGCCCATGATCGATAGACCAAGTTTTTTGATACGCACGCTTTCAATGCCGCTGCCGGCTTCAAAGGGGAATTCAAATCGACCAGACCTCAACGAACTGAGGTCGTACAATGGCTCGTCCTTTTTTTCTGGGGGCAACTCTGATTTAAGCACCGTGCGTGCGAATATACTCTGCAATTCTCGCACAACTTTAATACTTCCTCCAAACCAAATCTCAAGCGCGCCGGTCTTGCTGGAATAAGCAAAGATGACTTCAAAGGCGGGTTTTTGGACGCGCCTTTCCAAGCCTGATTTTTGCCATTCCATAGTTTAATCTTCAGGAAAAGCAAAGAAATAGTCTAGATCATTATGTTTGAAATGATCGATTTGGCATTTATAGCCTCGCCCTTGTGTTGTGCGAAAAAAATAGCTTATTGACTCTGCGAGTTTCGCGTTTTTCTTGCCCACATTACGAATTGATTTTTTGGGTAGGTCTGCTCTCTTTCTCGAATAGCTGGGTGGCAATTCTTCTATTTGGGCAAAAAGTAACGCGCGTTCAAAAATTTCCGACGCGTTGAAGAATGCCCAGAATGCCTTTTCATAATCGTTGGAGTCCTCTTCGCCAAATTGCGTCGCGAGATCCACACCATCTTCTTGGGCTTCACAAAAGAGTGCATTTAAGCCCTTTGGGGAGGCCAAAGTGAAAATGTCGCGAAAATCGTTTTCAATTCTTCTCCGCTGCTCAAATTCAAGGTTATCAAATGCTTCATAGATTTGATCGACTTGCGATTTCTTGAGGTGATCAAAATCGAAGTCTTTGAGTAATTTCTGCTTGAGAAAATAATGCTTCAGGCAGGAATTCGGTGCTTGCCGAAAAAAAGTTTTAGGTGAGTATTGCCGAGTCATGCTACGGCCCTCCATAGTTGAGGTGGTCAAGATACTGCCAATTGGGGTTTGACAATGTTTAATTCATTTTAGCTCCGGTTTCACTCCATCCTTCTGAAAATCTACCAAAATCATCAAAAAAACAAAAAAGCCAAAGCTCTGTGTTTTTGCACAATCGCTTTGGCTTCAGTTCGCGCCGGAGAAATTGTTCGGTAAACTGTCATCATCGAGTTCTTTTGCAAAACAAGTTGAGTCATGTTATTGGAACATAAGAAAAATTCTACGCCTTATCAAGACTTTTTGCATAATACGCAGTTGATTTTTATGGTAATCGCTTTATCACACTGGTTTGCTGTCGCAACCCATGGCATTTTCACAGGCTTGAGGTCGGTGTGCAATCGGTCAAGCCGAAAACTGAAACCGAATAAAGAAAGCTGCGACGCAATCTCCATCCTCAAGATCAATGCTCAATCGCAGCGGACAATGCCGGCGGGTTGCCGCGAACTGCCTCGAAAATTGTTTTCGCCAGAATCGTCAGCGCCGAGCCTTGAAACTCTTGATCAGACATGTAGCGCGTAACGATCTTATCGTTTTCTGTCATCCGCTCGATCATGAAATCTTCGATCAGCTTCCGAATGCCCAGCTCAAACTTGTCCAGGGGGTTGGCGAGTGCCGTTTGTATCACCTGTTCATTCTTGCAGGCTTTCTCTTTGATCTGCTGAAAGAAAAGCCGGTCTTCTTCATTGAACTGCGTGCCGAAGCGTTCGTTCAACACCTCAATGGTCTCCGACAGCGGCGCTTTCTCATCTTTGGCCTTGCCGGTGCCGACGTCGGTGGGGCTTTTGACATATTGCGTCTCACCTTCTGCAATCTTGATCGGTCCCGAAAAAATCCGCTCCATGCGGTAGTATTGCAATTCCACCTCGTCGCCAACCTTGATGATAGCAGCCTCCCGATCAAGCGGCAGGTGCCGCAAAAGTAGGCGGCCAAAGCTATAGAGCATTTCCAAATCTGCATCGGCATAAGGAATGATCTGGCTGAGGAAGGAATAAAGCTTCACATAAGAATTCAGTTTTTCGCGAAATTCGCGGCGCTTTTCTTCATCAGCGAGGGCTTTGAAACGATCCACCGCCGGTTGCAGCTGGCGCTGCATCTGCGCGTGATCCGCCGCTTTCTGCTGCTCCGCCGGTTTATAAAAAATCTGTGCGAGCGCTTCCACTTCGCTCCGGTGATAAACCTGCTCTTGATCCAATTCGTGTTTCAGCGTTTCTAACTTCAACGGATCTGAAACCTCTTGCAAACTGGTGGTGTCGTAATACGGCTTGAAGGCGCGGTAAATGTCTTCAGCCTCATTGACGAAATCCAATACAAACGGCGCGTCTTTGCCGGGAATCTTGCGATTCAAGCGCGACAGCGTCTGCACCGCTTGGACGTTGTCGAGCCGCTTGTCCACGTACATCGTGTGCAGCAGCGGCTGGTCGAAACCGGTTTGGTATTTGTTGGCCACCAGCAGAATTTGATAATCCGGCGACTCGAACCGCTCGGGAAGCTGCGACTCGCTGATCGGCTTGCCCGTAATCACGTCCTTGTTCATTCCCGTCTCGGTATAATCTTCGCTGGTCTTCGGATCTCTCACTGTGCCGCTGAACGCCACGAGCGTGTGAATGTCGTCGTATCCATTATCTTTAATATAATTGTCAAAAGCGCGTTTGTAGCGCACTGCATGCAACCGCGAGGAAGTCACCACCATCGCTTTGGCGCGACCATCGAGGCGATGCCGCACGCTGCGCCGAAAGTGTTCTACCATCACCTCGGTCTTTTGCTCGAGGTTGTACGGATGCAAGCTCATGAACTTGGCCAGCGCCCGCGTCGCTTTCTTCATTGGCAGTTCGGGATCATCTTCCGCGGCCTTGAGCAGCTTGTAATACGTGGCATACGTCGTGTAATTCGTTAACACGTCGAGAATGAAATTTTCCTCTATTGCCTGCCGCATGCTGTAAATATGGAAAGCCTCGGGCTTGCCGCTTGCTCCCATTCTGCCGAAAAGCTCAATCGTCTTTCCCTTCGGCGTGGCCGTGAAAGCGAAGAAACTCAGATTGGGCTGCCGGCCACGCGATTGTATGACCTCAGCGATTACGTCTTGATAATCGATTTCACTCTCATCAGACTCAGTGATGGCAGCACCGAGAATGCCCTTCAGCTCGCGCGCCGTTTCGCCGGTTTGGCTGGAATGGGCCTCGTCCACGATCACCGCATATTTTCTTGCGGCAATGGCGGCTTCCCATTCTTTTGCCCTTTGCTTCTCTTCGTCGGTTGCCTTCTCCTGACTCTCCGCGCCGGCGGCGTAAAGCAGGCCGCGTAGCACAAAGGGGAATTTCTGCAAGGTCGTGATCACGATCTTCGTGTTGTCGATCAGCGCTGCCGCCAGTTGTTTGGCATCTTCGTCAATCGCCTTCACCACGCCTTGCGCGTGTTCGATTTGGTAAATGGCGTCTTGCAGTTGCTGGTCGAGCACGCGCCGGTCGGTGATGACGATCACGCAATCGAAAACTTTTTCATCACGTTCCGTGTGCAAGCTCGCCAGCCGGTGCGAGAGCCACGAAATGCTGTTAGTCTTGCCGCTGCCGGCAGAATGTTGGATCAGATAATTGTTGCCCGCGCCTTCTTGCCGGGCAGCCGTCACGATCTTGCGCACGGAATCAAGCTGATGATAACGCGGAAACACCAGCGTTTCTTTGGTGTTTCGTCTTTGCCCGCCGCGGCCGTCATCGACTTTCTCGTCTTTCTTCTCGATGAACATGAAATGGCCGAGAATAT
>CAYUVM010000383.1:0-5000 GCA_964447935.1 uncultured Cytophagia bacterium
TGCGTATGACAACACTTTGCAAGATATTTTAATCCGTTTTCATAAAATGTGCGGCTATGAGGCCGAATGGATGCCCGGCACCGATCACGCCGGTATTGCCACGCAAAACGTGGTCGAAAAAGATTTGGCCAAATCTGAAAAGAAAACCCGCCACGATCTTGGCCGCGAAGCATTTGTGCGCCGCGTATGGCAATGGAAAGAACTTTACGGCTCCATCATTATCGAGCAGTTGAAAAAACTCGGCTTTGCCTGTGATTGGGAGCGCACGCGTTTCACAATGGATGACGGCCTCTCCGAAGCTGTGGCCGAAGTATTTGTGCGGCTATATAATAAAGGATTGATCTATCGCGGCAAATACATCATCAACTGGTGCCCGCGTTGCATGACGGCGCTTTCGGACGAAGAAGCTGAGCATCGCGACACCACCGGCCATTTGTGGTATATCAAATACGCGCTTGAGAGTGGCGACGGTTTCATCACCGTGGCCACCACGCGCCCGGAAACCATGCTCGGCGACGTGGCGGTGGCGGTGCATCCGGATGATGAACGGTTTAAAAGCATGATTGGCAAAACTGCGATTTTGCCGATTATCAATCGCAAAATCAAAATCATCGCCGATACGGCGGTCGATCCTCAATTCGGCACCGGCGCCGTGAAAATTACGCCCGCGCACGATCCCAATGATTTTCTCATGGGCCAGCGCCATCAACTCGAGCCGATTCTGGTGTTAAATGAAGACGGCACGATGAATGAAAATGCCGGCGCGTACAAAGGCCTCGACCGTCTCGAAGCCCGCAAGCGGGTGGTAGCACAATTGGAAAATGAAGGCCTCATCACCAAGATTGAGGAGCACACCCGGCCGGTGGGCCATTGCTATCGGTGCAATACCACTGTGGAACCGTACCTTTCGTTGCAGTGGTTTGTGAAAATGAAACCGCTGGCTGATCCGGCACTGGCGGCGGTGCGGGATGGGCGCATCAAAATTCGCCCGGCGCGCTGGAATAAAGTGTACGAGCATTGGATGGAAAATATCCGCGATTGGTGCATTTCGCGGCAACTGTGGTGGGGCCATCGCATTCCGATTTATTATTGTGAAAAAGATCATCTCACGGCTTCAACCACAACGCCGGAAAAGTGTACTACTTGTGGTAGCGCCAAGCTGCGGCAAGATCCCGATGTGTTGGATACGTGGTTCAGCTCGTGGCTGTGGCCGTTCTCAACCTTCGGTTGGCCGCAAAATTTGCCGGATTTGAAATATTTTTATCCCGGCAGCACGCTGGTGAGCGGGCATGAAATTATTTTTTTCTGGGTGGCGCGCATGGTGATGTCCGGCCTCGAATTTATGGGCGACGTGCCGTTTCGCAATATTTATTTGCACGGCATCGTGCGCGACGCGCAGGGCCGCAAAATGAGCAAGTCGCTCGGCAATGGTATCGATCCACTCGACATGATTGAAAAATATTCCGCCGACGCCGTGCGGCTCTCGTTGCTCATGCTCAGTTCCGAAGGTGCGGACATTAATTTGGCCGAGCGCGATATGGAACTGGGCCGCAATTTCACCAACAAGATTTGGAATGCCTATCGCTTCTTGTCGATGAACTTGGATGCGAAGATCGTGCAAGCGGCGAATGCCGAGAGCCTCTCGGCAGCGCAACAACAAAATCGCCTCGAACTTGCGGATGGCTGGATTCTCTCGCGCTACAATTATGCTGTGCAGCAAATGACAAGCGCGATCGGCGAATTTCGTTTCCACGAAGCGATTGATGCGGTGTATAATTTCTTTTGGAAAGAATATTGCGATTGGTATCTTGAATTGATCAAGCCGCGGATGAACGGCAGCGATGCTGAAGCGAAAAAGACCGCGCTGACGATTGCGACGTTTTTGATGCAGAACACGATGAAACTGCTGCACCCGTTTGCGCCGTTTATCAGCGAAGCCATTTGGCGCGGCGAGGGCGCAACAGGCAGTCTGGCTTTGGGCCTGCACGAAGCGGAGAGTGTTTCGATTTCCGCGTGGCCGGAACCGCTTGTTAATTTTTCCGACGCAGCCGTAGAAGCCGAATTTGCCATTATTCAAGAAATGATCGGTGTGATTCGCAATCTGCGCAGCGAAATGAATATTCCCATCGGCAAAACCGCGGAGGTGTTGATCAGCGGCGGCGATGGCCGGGATTTGAGCCGGCACGCGAGTTACTTCACCCAACTCGCGCGCACGCAAGCGGTCAAGTACGACCGCAACCTGGCGCGCCCGAAACAATCCGCTTCCGCGGTGGTAAAAGATTATGAAATCTTTCTGCCGCTCACGGATTTGATCGATGTGAATGTGGAACGCAGCCGCCTCGAAAAAGAAAAACAACGTTTGGAGAAACTGCTCGAAAATCTCAATCGCCGCTTGCAGAGCCAGGATTTCATCAGCAAAGCCAAGCCTGAAATCGTGACCGGCGAGCGCCAAAAGCAGAAGGAACTCGAGCTGAATCTGCAAAAGATCGCGGCGAGTCTTGCGCAGTTGGCGGTGTAAGATTTTAAGCGGAGGGAGCGCGGATGCGAATTGAATCAAAAGATTATGTAGAAGTGGCGCAGGAAAGATTGAAGGAAGCGAATCTGCTTTATGACGAATCGCGTTATTCACTGGCTCTGTACGTCGCTGGCGTCGCCGTGGAATCTTTGTTGCGTGGTTATATTTTTCGTTTAGGGCCAACGCTCGAAGCGGCGCACAATTTGAAATTACTTTGGAAGGCAAGTGAACTTAGCTCTCTCGTTACTTCTACTGAAAGTTTGCAGATTGACGCTGCAAATTCTACGTTGTTTAGGCGATGGAAAAATGATTTACGCTACACTTCTAATAATCGTTTACGACGGCGCTTGAAAAGATTGAAGTTGGATAGAGGCATCCACGGAGATTTCTTAAAAGAGAACTGCCGCAATGCAATAGAGGCGGCAACAACCATTTTAAAAGTTGGAGTGGCAAAATGGCAACCTTAATGGCGCGTGTCCAAAAAGCCTTGGAAAAAGAATTTTCTCCTAAAGAGATCCTGCTTGAGCCTGCTCGCCGTGGCATGGTCGATGGCTGGATCATTTCAAAATCCTTTGATGGCTTATCTGATTTGGAACGTCAGCAAAAAGTACACGGGTTGTTGGAAAAACATTTCAACATGCAAGATCGCCGACGGATTTTGACGATCTTTGCACTCACGCCGCTGGAAAAAAAGATAATTATTGATGAAGAAGAGAACGGATTGATTCCGGCAGCCCCAAAAAACAAAACCTCGTCTTCTAAAGGAACGAGTGCAATACTTACAGTGCGACGCCGAAATGGTCATCTGCGTCCAAAACGCCGATTGAGTCAAACAAGGTAAAGCGACTTCGTTAGTTTGATAAATAATCATATCACCCTCAGGAAAGCAGGCAACAACATGAAATTCGCAGGAATGATTTGGACGATGCTCCCGGTTTTAATTCTCGCGACGGCCGTAGCGGCGCAAAGTCCGCAGGTGCGCGTCACGATTTACAACAACAATCTCGCGCTCGTGCACGAGACGCGGCAGGTCGATTTGCCGAAACCCACGGGCGTGTTTTCGTTTCGCGATGTGGCGGCGCAGATCGATCCGACCTCGGTGCATTTTAAATCCGTGTCGAATCCCACGGCGGTGCGCGTGCTGGAGCAAAATTTTGAATACGACCTCGTCAGCGCCGATAAAATCTTGCAGCGTTATATCGACCAAAACGTGCGGTTGATGACGAAACAGGGAACCGCGGTTGAAGGCAAGCTCTTGAGTGTCGGCGGTAACGTGGTTTTGCAAGCGGCGGACAATTCGATTCGTATTCTCAACAACAGTGAAATTATTTCCACCGACTTGCCGAAACTTCCCGATGGCCTGATTACGCGACCGACGCTGATTTGGCAGGTGCAAAACAACGGCGCGGTCAATCAGCAAATCGAAATTTCATACCTGACCGGCGGCATGAGTTGGCATGCAGAGTATGTCGGGGTGTTGGACGCCAATGATCAAAACATGGAGTTGAACGCGTGGGTTTCGCTGGACAACAATTCCGGCGCCACGTACAACGACGCCAAATTGTTGCTCGTGGCCGGCGACGTACATCGCGCCGAGCAACCGATTCGCCCGATGCTGCGCAAGGGCGTGCAAATGGAAATGATGGCCGCGGCGCCGGATTTTGAAGAAAAAGAGTTTTTTGAATATCATCTTTACACGCTTACCCGCGCCGCGACGCTGAAAAATAATCAACAGAAGCAAGTCGAGCTTTTCCCTGCAGCGAAAACCGCGGTGACGAAAGAGTATACATATGACGGCGCGCGCGATCCGAAAAAAGTAAGCGTGACCATCACGTTCAAAAATAAAAAGGAAGGCGGACTCGGCTTGCCGCTGCCCGCCGGCAAAGTGCGTCTCTATAAACCGGAAGGCGAGGCGCAGGTTCTGGTCGGTGAAGATAATATCGACCACACGCCGCGCGATGAAGAAGTGCGCTTGAAAGTCGGCGATGCGTTCGATATCGTCGGCGAGCGCACGCAGGTGAGTTACCGCCAGGTCGGCGATCGCGCCAGCGAGGAGAAAGTGAAAATCAATTTGCGCAATCACAAGGACGTTGCGATCAACGTTCTCGTCGTCGAGCATCTCGGCGGCGATTGGCGCATCACCGAATCGTCCATGACCCACAAAAAGAAAGACGCCAACACTGCAGAATGGCGCCTGCCCGTCGCCGCGCGCGGCGAAGCCAATTTGGAGTACACAGTGTTTCGGACATGGTGAGGTATGGATATTTTGCTCCAAATAAGGCGCCTCGTTTTAAACGGCAAGGTTTATTTTACCAAAAAAGCTACTGCTGAAATGAAAGCTGATGGGCTTACGCGCGCCTTAGTTTTTGAGGCCATTGTGAGTTCATCGTTAATCACAAAAACTTTGCGTTCCCGCAATCCTGATACCGGTGAACGTGAAAAACTTTACGTTATCAAAGGTCTAACCTACGATGGCCTGTTGATT
>CAYUVM010000384.1:0-5000 GCA_964447935.1 uncultured Cytophagia bacterium
GGCCAGCACGCAGACTCTCGCCAACTATTCGATCAACCTCGGCGTAACGATTTCACGGGCGCAATTGCAGACGGATAACCGCACGGTGCTGTTAACCACCACCGCGCATGGCAGTGGAAATAGTTATGTGGTGACGGTGCGGAACATTTCCGATCGCGCCGCCCCGTCGAATGTGATGCCCGCGCCACGTACGTTTAATTATACTTACCAAGTTGAAGACCGGCAACCGCCCGAAGTGAATGCCGTGACGATGACGGATTTAACGCATTTGTTGATTGTTTTCAATGAGCAAGTTACAATAGCTTCGGCGCAAAATGTCAATAATTATCGCCTCTCCGACAATATCCAAGTGCAACAAGCCCGGCTCGCCAACAATGGCCTGGAAGTGACTTTGACCACGTCGACGCATTTGTATAACAAGGATTACACTGTCACCGTGGTCAATGTGAAGGATCGCGCGGCCACGGCGAATACAATTGCCGCCAACGCCACATTCACCTATTTTCTGGCGAATAACAGCAACGGATCCGGCGCGCAGGTCAACAGTTTGAATCCAGCGCGTTATGTGGCGGACTCGCTGCAAATTGGCGAGGCGTATTACATTGACCGTCCGTATGTTATTCGGCAAGTTCCCAACAATAAGCGGAATGTGCTGTGGATCAAAACGGCCAATGTTGATCGCACCAACAGCGCTGAGCGCTTCCTTGAATTCACGCTGACGCGCGAGTCGAATATTTATGTGGCGTTTGACAGCCGCGCCGCGCAGCCGCCGAACTGGCTGCAAAACGCATTTACCAATACCGGCGAAGTTATCGCGGTTTCAGAAAGCGGCGGCACGCTCAACCTGTGGAAAGCGCGTCATGTGCCCGGGCGGGTGTCTTTGGGTGGAAACGTCGCGGCCGGCGTGCAAACCAGCACCAGCTTGAGCATGTATGTCGTGATGATTGAAGACGTGCTGACGCCGCCGAACCCCGGAACCGCCACTCCGCAAAGTTTCGTGTTGCAGCAGAATTATCCGAATCCGTTTTCGCGCAGCGGCGCCGCCACCGGTTTGGCCCAAACCAAGATTGACTATTATTTGCAAGAGCCGCAAACTGTCACGCTCACCGTGCATAACACGATTGGCCAGGTGGTGCGCCAATTATACAGCGGCTTGCAGCCGGCCGGTAATCACACTGCCACTTGGGACGGTCGCGGCGATAACGGCAAGCTGCTGCCCAGCGGCACGTACCTGTGCGTCCTCGAAGTGCGCGCCGAAGTGAACAACGCCGGCTTCGCAATGACGGCGGCGCTGAATCGCCAAATGCGAGTGATGACACTTTTAAAATAGCAGAGCGCATAGTCAATAAACTTTGCACCACACGCACTGCTCCAGAAAAGCCATTTTCCTCCTCCTCCGCGGGAATGGGTCGATTGATTTCGATTCATTCCCGTTTTTATTTGGGGGCATTGCTCATATTGAAATCATTAATTAGACAAGTTAAATGAAATGAGGGCAGCAGCACAACAAACAAATGCGGAGGTACACCATGTCAGGCCAATGTTCTTTTATAATCGCCGCGATATTGCTGATGATGAGCGGATAAGAGCTGTTCGCCAAAAGCACAAAGGTGATCGTGCCTTTGAAGAATGGGCAACAACAAAACGGCGAGCTTTATACCATCAATGAAAGTTTGCCCACACTTTATAGAGGAAAAAAGGTTGATATGCCGATGCTGACGGAAGTTCGCACACACGAGTTGGCGAAGGTTGCCATTAAAGACAACATACAAATTTTTCTGACGCTGCAAAACGGCGAGCCATTTATGGCTGATTTCAAATCCGTCAACGACAGTTCCGTATAGGTTTATCGCAAGAAAAAAATGCTTGAAGTGAAAATTGTCGATATCAAAAAAGCCCTGATCAAAATAAAAGTCGCTTCGGCACGGCTACTGGGTTCGTTGTGGGTTTGTTAACCTTTGCCGTGGCCTTTCCGCGGTTTTTTGATAACGGTTTGCACACCGATAGTTTTGCCGAGGGTTTGCAGAAATAATGATATCGCCGCTCGCCGCCGTTGGCACTGCGTCGCTGTCGGTGACGTGATTGGCTCGATGATTTTTCCCGCGAACAGGAATACGAGATGAGTGTCGCTTCTTTTGTTTCGTTTTTGCACCCACTGACGCAACAGGGAAAATAAACAGAGGCCAGCCAGGCACGAAAAAGAATGTCCTTCCGCATCGAATCATTGATCATTGCCGCCGCGCTTGTCTTTTTGATGCTGTTAAAACTGATCGCTGTGTAGTGGTTTCGGATTTGGCAAAAAAGATGAAAAGCGACCGTGCCCAACCGATAGGTGTTTTGAGAGGCACCATATTTTTTTGCGCGACTGTTGCGTTCTAACACAATCGTGACCTGCATTGCAGGTTTAGGCGAACTATAAAACAATGACTTGTGTTCGGCATTTTTTAGGCATGATTCTTGATGTTGATTAAGTCGAAGATGGACATTGCCGCCCTCGTTTTATAGAAAGGAGTGTGTTGCCATGTTGCGTCGCCTCTTTGCCGCCGTTTGTCTAAGTCTGGCCGTTTGTTTTTTTACTGGATGTGCCGGCCCTAGCAAAACGATGATCGATCGTGAGAGCCTTCCTTACTTTACCGAAACAAAGATTCTGAGTGTCACGCTGATGAATGGCGAGGTCGTGAACTTCGATGAGGAAGGCGGCCAATATTACGAGCGCTACAAAAATAAAACGCGCGTGATCATCGGCCGAACCGAACCGGGAGAATTCGTCGAGATCGCGCTCAGCAATATTCGCTGGGCCCGTCTTGAAAGCCACGAGGTTGAAATTAATGGCAGTGGCTTTGTCCCGATTGGCATCATCGTTGGAGTGCTGGCAGTGATCTTGTAATGAAAGTCATTGCCTATTCACGGCGGAACGGTCAATTTTTTCTCACCGGCTGCAAGCCGGCCGGGGTTTTAAATTCCCGGCATTTGAAGAAATTCGCCCAACCAAGGTTTTATGCGGTGGCGGATTTCTTGAGAGCACTCTATTTTTGAAATTTCCTATCCTAAATTTCACCTGCCTAACGACAACCAAATTGCGTTTAGGTTTGTCAAAATAATGCATCGAAATCAGCTCGAATACCGTCTCTCTTTTGGAATAATCCGGAAAACCCTGCGACCGCGAAATGTATTTGAGAGAATAATGAAAAAAGCAAGCTGGCTCAGCATTACTTTTATTTTCAATTTATCTTCTTGGGCTTTTGCCCAGCCTCAACCGGGGATCAGATTTCCGGCTCAATACGCTTATCAATTCGGCGACAGCGCGGCCTGGGCACGGCCGGAATACGCTGACGCGCATTGGCCGCGTGTCGAAACCCAATCTTTCCCTCAGGCCCAATGGCAGGGCATCGGCTGGTTGCGGTATGTTTTGGAAGTCGATTCGTCGCAATGGGAGGTGCCGTTGGGCTTATCAATACAACTGTGGGGCGCCGCCGAATTTTATCTCGATGGTAAGCTTATTTATTGTTTCGGCCAGCCGGGTAAATCGCTCGAGAGTGAAAGCGCCAGCTTCGTTCGTGAGCCGAAAGCGATTACTTTTACCAGGCCGAAATTTCCCCGCGGCAATTTTTCCCAGCATGTCGTGGCGATCCGTTATTCGAGTCAGTTACTCAAAGATAAAACCTGGGCCGGCGTCGTCCCCCAACTACATTTTCAAATTGCCAATCTGGAGTCGATGGCCAGCGCCCATCTGGCGTTTGCCGGAAAGATCACGTTTCATCAAATGCTGCTGGTGGGAATCAATCTGGCTTTTTCTCTGTTGCACTTGATGCTCTTTTGCTTTTATCCGCGCCTGCGTGCAAATCTTTATTATGCTGCTTTAACTGTGACCGCCGCCTGCAACATTTTTTTTGAATTGGCTTTGCCGGTCGCCGCCACCCCAATGGATTTGCTTTGGGTCAAGCGAGGGGCGCATGTGACTTTTCTGCTGTTCACGCTGGCCTGGTTGCGCTTCATGTATGCATTGATCCATTCCACCATTCCCAAAATATTTATCATTTTTGTCATTGGTAGCGCCGGTTTAGGGGTTTGGAGTTGGTTGCAACCCTTTGCGGCTAATGACTTTGTTCTGTTGATGATGTTGGTGGCGTTGGCCGAACTGGGGCGGGTCCTGATGGTGGCAAGATTGCGCAAACGCGACGAAACCATGCAAGGGAGCTGGATTATCGAGATTGGCGCCATTCCGCTTTTGGCCGCGGCCGCTTATCAAATCCTCACCAGCTTGAAGATTTTGCAGCCGTGGTGGAGCTTCTATGATTTGCCGGCGCCGTTTTATGGACAACTGGGGCTGACAATCTCGATGTCGATTTTTTTGGCGCGCTATGTCGCAAACATCAACAAAAACCTGGAAGCGAAACTGGTGGAAGTTACAGCGCTTTCGCAAAAAGCATTAGAGCAGGAGCGCCTCGTTAAACAAAAAGAAATCGAGCGCGCACACCTGGAAGCGGAGAATGCCCGCAAAACCCGAGAATTGGAAGAAGCGCGGCAACTACAGCTTTCGATGTTGCCCAAAGCCATTCCGCGTTTGCCGCATTTTGATATTGCCGTTCATATGCAGACTGCCACCGAAGTGGGCGGTGATTATTATGACTTCAAGGTTGCACCGGACAATACCTTGACGCTCGCCATCGGCGATGCCACCGGGCACGGCATGCGCGCCGGCACGATGGTCGCCGCCACCAAAAGCCTGTTCAATGTTTTGGAAAAGGAGCCGGAAACCTTGATGGTACTCAAGCAGGCTTCGCAGGCGCTAAAAGGCATGGGGTTTCGTCAAATGTACATGGCAATGACCATGGCTAAATTTCAGCACGACTCCTTGCAGCTATCGGCTGCCGGCATGCCTTTTACCCTCATCTATCGCGCGGCTTGCCATGAAGTTGAAGCAGTGGAACTTCGGGGCATGCCGTTGGGCAGCGTATTTAATTTTCCGTATCAAACCGCCAAACTGCAACTGCATTCCG
>CAYUVM010000385.1:0-4997 GCA_964447935.1 uncultured Cytophagia bacterium
AAACAGCGCAAATCAGCATCAATACACGCGCCAATGCGCTTCACCTCGATCAGAAATCTATTGGCGCGCCCACTGGTGCTGCTGATCGCATTTTGTCGACTGATCAGATTTTCACGATTCGCGTACAAGTCGATGCTTCCCCCAATTTAACAAACAAGGCCGTAACGCTCGAATTGCCAAGCGGGTCGGGCTTTCGATTGGTGAATGGCGAAGCGGCAACGAAGAACACGCCGGCAGACACTGCGCGCTGGCAGGTGCAAGCGCCCAGTATTGAGAATTTAAAATCCGTTGGACTGCTTTTCAATTTAAGCGCATTTAGCGCACAAACGCCGGTATCCAACCTTGATAGTTTGGTCATTCTGCGGACGGAAAAGCAAGCCATTCTCCAAATCGAGCCCGGCCTTGAAGGAATAGGCTCACCAAACAATGTGGTTGCGGTCAATCAGAATTTTAATATCGTGGCGACGATTAGAAACACCGGACGCGCGGCTGTCGTTGACACTGCTATCGTTACGCTCAATGTGCCGGCAGCTCTGACGATACGTTCAAAATTAAGCCAGAAAGTCGCTTTTTCAACGGGTACATCCGTTCAGAAAATCATTTGGCAGGCGACGGCGCCGTCGAACCCGCAGCAGAACGCGATTACTTTTACGATAACACAAAAACCGTTTGATGCGAATACGGGCCTTGAAGTGCTCACTTCTAATGATCCGGCGACATTTTCGATCACCACCGAATCCAAAGGAACGGTTGCTGCAGATTCTCCTCGCATTACGGCTCCACTCGGCGCGCAGAATGATCTTATTTTGAGCACTGGTCAAGAGTTTATCATCAGCGATACACTGCGCTGGGTCAATGCTGCAAATCTGACGGCGACATTAAACCTGCCCGTTGGATTTACGATTTTTAATCGCGTACAAAATATTCCAAATCCCAAAGAAAAAGACAAAACCGAAGTATCGTGGGTCGTGCGTGCGCCGGTAGAGCCGGTCGCCAATGTTGAAGCAAGCGTGTTGCTCCAGGCTAATGATTCGCATGATGCGAGCGTGCCGCTGACCCGCACTTCCAGTTTGCTGAAATTCAGTATTGTGCGGCGCGCGGAGGTTTCTTTAAGTGCGGAAATTACCGACCCGCAATCGGCTAAGGATGGCGTTCTTAGTGTCAACCAACCTTTTACTGTGGTGGCAACAATCTCGAACCTTGGGACGGCAAATGTGAACGGCCCGGCAAAAGTTTTTTTGCGGCGCCCCGCAGGTTATGAATTGATTAGCCCGCAACAAGATACTTTGCCAGTTGGTTTCCCGAACGGGACATGCAGTTGGCTCGTTCGAGCTGGCTCAACGATTACGAATGGCAGCGACCTGATGACGTTGCAATTGACACAACCGCCGCTGGATGAAAATACCGGCGCTTTAGCGGCGATCAACGATGGCGAAGCCGCGCTGGCGGTTCGCACGGAAGGACGCAAATTAATCGTGGCGTCTGCCGATCAAGGCGGCGGGCCGGCCATTCAAGGGCAGAAAGATTTACTACTGATGCGCCTGTTGCTGACCAATCCCACCGGAGACGGCGCGAGTGACCTCATGCTGCAAACGTTAGGTTTTGACCTGCGCAAACGTGACGGTACTTCCATCGAACCGGGCGCCGTTTTTCAAAATGTTCGAATTTTTAATGAAAATGGCCGGCTGGTTGGTAACGCCGTAAATATCCCGACGGGCAACCCGGCATTGCAAATCGCTCTGAATCTGAACGGAGGCGTTGACATCAAACCGGGCACGCCGGATACCGTCAGCATTTTTGCTGATCTGACGGCGAATGCCACCGGAACTTTTCGCCTGCTGTTTGATCATGGGAATGATTTTGACGCCATCGATGAAGAAGGCGGCGTCAGTGTCGCGATCGAATCCGTGGAGGGCAAACAGGGCGATCAATTTCGGCTGCAATCCAACTTGACGGCGTTGCACGACGCGACGGAGGAAGATTCTTTTTTTAATTATCCCAATCCATTTCCCCCCGGCAACAATCGCAGCAACGGTGAGGGCACGCGTTTTAGCATTCCCCTCGGCGTTAGTGGCGAATTGAAAATCGTTACTTTGCTCGGTGAGTTGGTTTGGTCGGCAAAAGTCGATACGCGCAGCACATCCATCTTCTGGGACGGCAACAACGGCGCGGGCCAGCGGGTGTTGAACGGTGTTTATGTGGCAATTCTAAAAACGAGTGCCGGCAAAATGCTCACAACGAAAGTTGCGGTGTTGAAGAGATAGCGGCGGAAAAAACTTGCTTATTTCAAAAGCGGCACGTATATTTTGCCATGAATTGTGATGGGATTCTCACCATTCAAACATTAACCCTTCATCAATGGCTTAATCTGCGGGAGAGCGCGGGTATTGGCCAAAACCAAAAGGATGGCAATTATGCGTAAGTTGATCGCTTTGGCTTTGATCGTTTCGCTATCTCTGCTTACCGGATGCTTCACCATGAAATATGCGGCCCCCGCCGGCAGCTCGGTATCAACGCTGTCGGAAGGACAATCGACGACCGTCAAAAAATCCGTCAAAGTGTGGTATGCGCTCTGGGGCGCCGTGCCGATCTCCAATAACTCCGCCGAAAAAATCATTGCGCAAAATAATCTGACCGCCGCCCGCGTGAAAACCCAGGTGCAATTTGTGGATTATGTGATCGGTATTTTTACCGGCCTGGTGAGTATTGTTCCTGCCACGATGATCGTGGAAGGCAACCAATGATCCTGGCGTGCTGAAATCGACGCGGCGGCGGCTCTCCCCTCCGCCGTTTTTACTCACCGATAATCTTCACAATCACCCGTTTTTTCCGGCGTCCATCAAATTCACCATAAAAAATTTGTTCCCACGGCCCGAAGTCGAGTTTGCCGTTGGTGATGGCGACCACGACTTCGCGCCCCATGATTTGGCGCTTGAGATGCGCATCGGCATTGTATTCGCCCGTGCGATTGTGGCGATATTTTGCGGTCGGCGCATGTGGTGCTAAACCTTCCAGCCACTCGTCAAAATCCTGATGCAGTCCGGATTCATCGTCGTTGATAAAAACCGATGCGGTGATGTGCATCGCGGCGACAAGAATCAGCCCTTCTTTCACCCCGCTCTTTTTTACCAGTTCCTCGATTTTATCCGTGATGTTGAGGTAATCCCGGCGATGCGGTGTTTCGAACCAAAGATATTCGGTGAGAGATTTCATCATACAAATGGTTGAATTTTGAATC
The DNA here is from genome assembly GCA_964447935.1 of uncultured Cytophagia bacterium. Lineage (GTDB taxonomy): Bacteria > Zhuqueibacterota > Zhuqueibacteria > Zhuqueibacterales > Zhuqueibacteraceae > Zhuqueibacter. The sequence continues at coordinate 3,239 of CAYUVM010000385.1, forward strand.
GTGTCAATTTACATTTTAAATTTTCAATGAGAATTTAAAATTTACATTTCCGCCCACTTGCCTTCCCCCTCCCAAACGCGAACCGTAAAGTTAAACCCCCATTTTTCGTGAAAGCGCTTGTGCAGCATCTCGCAAATATTTTCCACTGAAGGGTATTCGAGAAAATCATTGAGGGCGCGATGATCGTACTCCGCCAGCACGCTGCGAATGGTTTGTTTCATATCGGCGAAATCCATGATCATGCCGGTTTTGTTTTCGCCCTCAATGATAACCTCGACTTTGTATGTGTGGCCGTGCAGCACGCCGCACTTCTGATGGCCCGGCAAAAAATGGGCGCAATCCATGTATTCGATATAGCCGAGTTTCACTTATAATCTCCTTATTGATAGAAGCCACAGTCAGGCCAAACATGTCATTCGGTAAGACAAGCGTGGATTTACTTTGGATGAAGCTTGATATTAAAAATCTTTTATAATATAAGCAAGATGCGCAAAATTTCCCGCAAATTTTTGTCTTGTTTTTTCGACGGCCATTTGGCATATTGGGCAATCTTTTAATGGAGACTTTCCAATGAACACCAACGAATCGGCCATTCCGTTTGCCGGCTGCTTTGTGGTTGAGCAAAAAAAACAAAATGATGCCCGCCTTGTTTTTGTCGGCTTGCCGGACGCCTCGCAATCTTCGTTTCGTCACGGCTGCGCTAGCGGGCCGCAACATATTCGTTTGGCCTACGACGGAAACTGTTATAACTCGACCACCGAAGCTGGCGTCGACCTCGCCGGCACTATTGCCGATCTCGGTGATTTGCCCTCCAAAAGCTCGTGGGAATTGACCGCGCGTTCCTATCAAGAATTCGCCGCGTGGCTTTGGCAAATTGGCAAAATCCCATTTTTCGCCGGCGGCGATCATGCCGTGACCGTGCCGCTCATCGCCGCACTCGCGGAAATTGGCGAGCCGGTTCACCTTATTCAAATCGACGCGCATCCGGATTTGTATTTGGATTATGAAGGCAGCCGCAGCTCGCATGCCTGCACAATTTCCCGCGCGCTGGAAATGAGTCATGTCGCCTCGGTGACGCAGCTCGGCATTCGGACGATGAATGCAAGTCAAATGCCGCAGTTCGAGCGCTATCGTGATCGCATTCATATGTTTTCCGCGCGCGATTTAATTGGCGAGTTACCAGCATTGTCAAATATCCCCGCCGGGGCGCCGGTTTATCTCACGGTTGATCTCGATGGCTTCGATCCGGCATTCGCGCCCGGGGTTTCGCATCCCGTGCCCGGCGGCCTCACGTCGCGACAGGTGCTCAATTTTATTCAGCAGGCCAATTGGAAATTGGTCGGCATGGATGTAGTGGAAGTCAATCCGGAGGTGGACGTCAATCATCAAACCGCAATTTTGGCCGCACGGGTGTTGCACGAGGGAATGGGATATGCAGCGCGACAGACATTGTATTAAAAATTTTCAATAGGAGAAGGAAAAGTGAAAACACGATTTTTCGTATTGAGTTTATTCGTGCTCGCCTGTTTTGGGGAGGAAGCAATTACCCAAGAAAAAGCCCCGAAGCCTGAAGCCGAATCTTTTTTCGGTGTGCTATTTTATCCAATTGAGTTTACCCTGATAGAAAAAACGAAATTGGATTCCAACCTGGCTGTCGCACAAGCCGAGTACGGCAAAAACCCAAATGACCCCGAACGCATCATTTGGCTTGGTCGCCGGCTTGCTTATTTGTGGCGCTACCGCGAAGCAATTGAAATTT
>CAYUVM010000386.1:0-4982 GCA_964447935.1 uncultured Cytophagia bacterium
TGGTTGAGCGGACTTAACAACTTTGTACTATGGCAATCAAACAAGCCCTCGGACTGGCGGTCAGCGGCACGGAAGTGCGGCTGGCATTGCTCAGCAGTCAGAACGGCAAAATTCATATAGAAGGTTTGGAACGCGCGCGGCTGCGCACAACATTGGAAAGCCGTCCGGCGAGCGCGGATGAAAATAAATCCGACGAGGCGGAGAATAATGATGCCTTCGGCTTGAAAACGGCGGCGCCGGAAAAAGACAATACTGCCGCGGCCGAGCCGGCGCCCAGCGACAACGGCAATTTAGAAATTCTTTACCGGCTTTTAGAGAAGTACACTAAGCATAAAACGAAAATTGCGTTTAATGTCCCGCTATCGATGGTGCGCTATCAGCGGCCGGAGCAGGCCGAGGACAGCGCCAAGGGCGCGGATTCGAGTTACGCCGAACAGATGATCGCCGCCGAAGACGGCAGCCGGCTGTTGATGTCGTATGAAAAACAACCGCCGACCATGTCGCTCATGCGCGAAGTCAATGAGTTCTTGCGGGGAAATTTGTTTCTCGCGTTAATGGACTCCACCGAAGTGGCGCTGGCCAATCTGGCGCGCCGCGATGACGACGCGGCGGCGGGAAAAATTTCGGCCATCGTTTACATCGAAAGTGATTTTACGCGCCTGCTTTTTATGCGGGGCAAAGATTTGCTCCACGTCAGTTCGATCATTCACGAGAGCACCGCCTCGCCCGATATTTTGGAAGTGATTTACCGCAAGCTGATTTACGAGCAGGATGAAGCGCAGATTCCGGAGTTGGCGGCGATTTTGCTGGCGGGCAAAAGCAATCGGATCAAGGCCAAGGAATTTTTTGCCGAGTATTTTCCGTCGGCACGGGTGGATTATCTGACCTCGCCGTTGGTCACCGGATTATCCGCGAACGATACCCAGCGCGGAGTTTTTGCGGAATTTGCCGTGCCGATTGCGCTCGCCTGGAAAACGCTGGAACCGAAAAACCCGGTTTTTATTCCAACCAACTTGTTGCCGCAGGATCTGCTGGATCAACAGCAAATCCTGAAATTGAACTATCACGGCTATATTTTGCTGGCGCTCACCGGTTTGGTGGCATTTCTGATGACCTGGCAGATCGGCCAGCTCAACAACAGCATTCGGGATTTGCGCAAAAAAAATTCGCAGCTCGAAATGCAAATCGCCAACAATCAAGAAACCGTTGATCGGGTTTTGGTGCTCGACAATCAATGTCAACGCTTGAAGAAAAATTTAGCGATAGCCGACAGTCTCGCCCTGGGGCATGATGAGTTTCTCATGTTTTTAAAGAAACTCAACGGCAGTGTTGGACGCGTCGGCAATATCGGCATCGATGAAATCGTCACCAGCAACAAAGGTTTTTCCGTGCGCGGCACCTCTCTGAGCCGCGAGGCCATTCCGCTGCTCGCTGAGCGGTTGGAACGGGCCAGCCTCAGCCAGGTCACGCGCATCGAGTCGGAGAAGCGCAAATATTTTGGTTTTAGTTTGGAACGGCAGAGCGAGCCGGACACGACGCGGCAAGGCTTGAGCAGCATCGATGCGGCGCGCTACGCGAGCAACGGCAAATTGATTTTGAGCAAAGACGGCGTGCGGTCGATCAGCGCAATCGTGCCGGATAATAATCCGGCGGCGACGCGAAATGAGCCGCCAGCAGTGCCGCCCAGCGCCCCCGGCGCCAATGGCACGACGAAAAGTGATCGTGAAGCCACGCCGCGCAACGAGGTGGCATTACCGCGTGTGCAACCGGCGACTTCGACGAACAATATGAGCACGTCGAATAAAAATGGGGTAACACCGGCAGCAACTTCGGCAGCGGAGAAACGCCAACCGATCTCGCGCGAATCGGCAGCGCCTCCACCGCCGGCAACAAAAACCTCCGACCTGAGCAACGGCCTGGCGCGTTCGGCAAACGGCACAACCAATAAAATTGGCACGCCGGAACGCGCGACGACAACGTTCAATCCCGCTTTGCCAGAAGCGACGAATGGCAAAACGACATCGCGGGCAAACAACGGTCGGGATTTGCCGGCGCCGGAGAAAAAAATCGAGCAGACGGAAAACGCGGCCCCCCGCGCGCCGGTCTCGCGGCCAGCGGAAGCTGCACCGGAAATTTTTCGCGGCTACACCATAGAAGCGGCGCGCAGTTACACCACCGAGTTGGCCGAGCAATACGCCGTGGCCTATCGCAAACAAGGCCATAATGCCGCGGTTGAGCCGTATCGCGACGAGCGAACCGGTGAAAGAAAATACCGCGTGCTCATTGGCGCTTTTGCCACCCGCCCCGACGCCGAAAAGAAAGCCGCGCAGCTCACGAGCTTATTGATGAAAGATTATCGCGTCGTCGGCATCAGGTAGAAAAAAGAAAAAGCCAAAAAGCAAAAGAGCAAAAAAGAAAAGGCAAGTTTTTGACCTCGGACTTTGGACGCAGGACTTCGGACATTAGACTTCGGACACACAATGTACGCCAAACGCAATAGTTTAACCATACTCGCTTTTCTCGTGTTGTTATCGAGCGTGGGATTTTTTTGGTACCGCAGCAATGCCAGTGAACTGGCCACGGTTTCCGAAAAAAATAAAAGCTTGAACAATCAACTGCGCGGCGCCATGGAAATTGCCGAAGCGCTCACCAAAGTAACGGACGAACGCAATGCGTTGTACACCAGTTGGGAAAAATCGCCGAAGAAAATTTTGAACACCGAAGAGCCGGCCTTTTCACTGTCTTATATCAACTGGCTGATTCGAATGAATAACCTCGATCTGGATTTCGATTTTTACTTGAACGAAAAGAAGAGCAGTAAAGAGTACTCGGTTTTTTCTTATACGTTGAACGGCGAAGGCGACTATCGCAACATCTGCGCGCTGGTTTGGCACATGACGAACAACTCGCTGCTCTATCGCCTGAAGAACGTCACGCTGAAACGCAACGCCGAGAACCCGGAACGCGTTAACTTTGTCATCTTGTTTGAAGGTTATTCGATGAGCAAAGAGTGGGAAATTAGCAGCGAGATGGCATTGGCGACGCAACCGTTTGATTGGAGCACACAATTCGGCCACGACGCGTTTCGGAGCCCGATTCCGTTTGAGCGCAAAGCCGAACCGAAAGCTGAAACGGCGCCGCGGCCAGCCGTGAACCCACCGGTGACGCCATCGAGGCCACAAGAGCTTCCGGGCTTGTTCAATACGGAAGGCGCGACGTTGCTCGCGATTACCAATGAAAAGGCGTATTTACGCGCTAAAGACGGCAAAGTTGTCCCGCTCAAAGTCGGTGATCAGGTGCGGCGCGGCCGTTTGACGCGCGTCGATCCGCGCAACAATCAAGTTGAATTCACGCTGGAAACCGAAACCGGCAGCAGCCGTTTATTGCAGCTCAATATCGAATACAATTAAGCGTCGATGGTGAAGACGTCAGGATGACACTGGTTGAATTTATGAAAAATTTCGTTGTGGTGGTTGTGGCAGTGGTTTTGAGTGCAGGGTTAGCATGGACACAAACTCCGGAAACATTTCCGGCGCAGCCGTACCGGCCGGAAGAACTGATTTCTTTAAACCCTAATGTGCCGTTCAATACCGCGATGGATATTTTAAACGGTTTCTCGCAGCGCTATGAAAACCGTTTGCTCATTGATTCAAAAGTTCGCACCAAACCCATCGGCGTGTCGGTGGAAAATATGTATTGGAAGCGGGCGCTGGAATATATCCTGCGCGCCAATTTGCTGAAATATGTGGCGCGGGATCGTTATTACGAAGTGCAGGATATGATCGATACCAAAGCGCCGGCAGTGGACCCGCAAAAGAATTCGATCAACGTGTGGACGCGCGAAATTGAGATCAACGCCGTTTTTTTTCAGGCGGATTATGAGACGTTGCGGGAGTTGGGCATCGATTGGACGACGTTTAAAAACGGCATGGTGCGCGCGCAAACTTTGGGCGCGTCGAATGTCGGCAAGGAATATATCCGGCTCTTTACCAACGGCAACGTAAGCGGCACCAACATCAGTGTGACCGCTTTGTTGCGCGCGTTTGAGAGCAAAAGCAAAGGCGAAGTGCTGGCGCGGCCGCAGATTCGCGTGATGGATGGCGAGAAGGGTAAAATCAAAGTTGGAAAAAATTTCTATCTGGTGCTGCAGGATTTTGCCGGCAACTCACGGTACACCGAATATGAAGCCGGCGTCATTTTGACGGTAACGCCGAAAATATACGGCCGCAGCGACTCGACGTTTATTTTTCTCGATATTCTTGCCGAACGCAGCGATGTGCAACCGGATGCGTTCGGCCCGACCAAGAGCATTACTGAAAGTTCCACGCGCGTGCTGTTGCTGAACGGTGAAGAGACCGTGCTGGCCGGACTGATCTCGCATGAAACCCAGAACCTGCGGCGCGGCGTGCCGCTGCTGAAAGATATACCGGTCTTAAATTTGTTGTTCGGCTATAATTTTAAAAATGTGCGCAAAAAAGAGCTGGTGATTTTGCTCGAAGCCAAAATCGTTCCGACGCTGTTGGCGCGCCGCACGGCGACGCCGAATGATTTGAATCGTTCGCTGGAGCGCCAGCGCCAGGAGTTTGAAAAACTTCGGCAGCAGAATGAAGCGGCGCGGCGCAATACAACTAAAAGTTCCGGCCGGGTAACGCAGAGCAAGCCGTAGTTTGGTTTCGCGTTGAGTTGGCGCCCGACAGGCGATGAACAAGTAGAGTGATGGAAGATTGAAAATTTTAAATTCTAAAGTTAAGATTTAAAATTTTCAATCACGAAGTTGAGAAACCGCTCCTCCCCCCACACAGCCAGGCCGGGGCCTTTTTCCCGAGGGCTCCGGCCATTTTTTCCGGGCGGTGGAGTTGCAACCGAATATAAATTGTTCAAGGAAATTAAATTTTAAATTGAATTTTCAATTTAAAATTAGCGACAGGATGTTGAAACCGCTCCTCCCCCCACACAGCCGGCCGGGGCTTTTTTCCCGAAGG
>CAYUVM010000387.1:0-4978 GCA_964447935.1 uncultured Cytophagia bacterium
GGGTCACCACTCGGACAGGGTGTTGGGCCAAATATAGCAATTCCTCAAACTCTTTTTTGGTGATAGTGTCCATTTTTCCCGCCACTTTGTCGTTATTATTGAGCGAGTTGATTTCCACTTCGCCGAAGCGCCAAATGACTTCCGATTCCGGTTGGCTGCCGGAGGTTTTTCGCAAAACATTTTTAACCCGTGCTAATAGCTTACGAATGCTGATGGGTTTAATAATATAATCATCTGCGCCCAGCTCCAGTCCGACGACTTCATCAATTTCGCCGCCTTTTGCCGTCAGAAAAATAACCGGAATACTTTTCGTATTTTCCGCCTGCCGCAGTTGCCGAATGACTTCCCACCCATCTTTGCCGGGAAGCATGACATCAAGAATAATCAGATCAGGAGAATTCTGCGCCAATTCCAATGCTTGCAGGCCATTCACGGCCATGATAGTTTCATAGCCTTCAGCTTCGAGATTGTACTTCAATAAATCGAGAATGTCCTGTTCATCGTCTACTAACAAGATGCGTTTACTCATCTTGATCCTTTCTAGAAAATATGGAGGGGTTGTTGGCTATTCCCTGACCTGACCCTATAAGATAATACTAATTTCTCATCAATCTCAAGTTTTTTATCACGGCGTTTAGGCGTCACCATCTGGCGATTTCACCGCGCGGGCGACACGGCATCGTTCAGTTTAAAACAGTACGCTGGCGCCGGGATTGCGTTGGTAAATGATTGCATCAAACGAGCATATAGCCTTTGGCCAAATCATGATATTGCTGAATTTGTTCTTTTTGCCAAATCAAATCCCGCCCAAGCTCGCTGGCCAACAACGCGGCAACGGCAGGCGCGATAGCCACACTGGCCTTCGCCTCGAGCAGCAGCGCGCGGGTACGGCGGCTGAGAACGTCTTCAATGGTGCGCGCCATTTCATGGCGAATCGCCCAGATCACTTCCGCAACCGTGTAAGGCAGATACGGATGAAGCTGTTTGGCGAAACTCGAATTTTCTTTTATTAACTGCTGTATCCCGTTCCAATCTTCTCCGTAAATATTAAAGGTGTTTGCAGATGCAACGTTATCCTGCCAAGCGTGCAGCCGCAACGTCGGCGTAATGCACGGGCGCTCCTCAAGCCCGGCGAGGACGGCGGCTTGGTTTACCGTGTCTTCCGCCATTTTGCGATACGTCGTCCACTTGCCGCCGGTGACCGTCAGCAAACCGGATTTTGCGATTAAAATCGTATGATCGCGTGAAAGAGCAGCAGTTTCATTTTTATCGGAAGCTTTTACCAACGGTCGAATGCCGGCAAAGATGCTTTTCACATCGCTGGCGAGAGGATCTTTGGTGAGATAGCGTCCGGCATGATTCAACAGAAATTCAATTTCTTCCGGCAGCGGGCGCGGCTCGAGGGTTAGCTGGTCAATCGGCGTGTCGGTTGTCCCGACGACGGCGCGATCATGCCACGGCACCACGAACAACACGCGACCGTCATCCGTGTGCGGCACCATGATGGCGCTATCGCCGGGTAGAAAAGATTTATCCAAAACCAAATGCACGCCCTGACTCGGCGCGATGATCGGCTCGGCGCTTGGATCATCAAGGCGGCGAATTGCATCGGCATAAACGCCGGTGGCGTTAATCACGACGCGTGCCGGCAATTCAAACGTTTCTCCCGTTTCCGCATCCTGCGCGCTAACGCCGCAAACCAGGTCGCTTTTTTTCAGTAGTGCAACCACTTTCACATAATTTATCGCGCCACCGCCAAGGTCAAAAACCGTTTGCGCGAGTGTGATCGCAAGGCGTGCGTCATCGAACTGGCCGTCATAATAAATCACGCCGCCGCGCAACCCAGCGGGTTCGAGCGTTGGAATCTGTGCAAGGGTTTCTTCACGTGAGAGCAGATGAGACGGCGCCAGCCCAAGCTTGCCGGCAAGCATGTCATAAACTTTCATGCCAATGCCGTAAAACGGCCCTTCCCACCAATCGTAGCTGGGAACGACAAAAGCCTGATGCCGCACGAGATGCGGCGCATTACGCATTAATAAGCCACGCTCGCGCAGCGCTTCCAGCACCAGCGCCACATTGCCCTGCGCGAGATAACGCACGCCGCCGTGAATCAGCTTGGTGCTGCGACTGGAGGTGCCTTTGGCAAAATCATGCTGCTCCAACAATAACGTTTTATATCCGCGACTGGCGGCATCGACGGCCGTCCCCAATCCCGTGGCGCCGCCGCCGATGATGATAAAATCCCACGGTGTTGTTTGCGCGCGAAGCGTTGCTAAAACCATCTGGCGGTTCATCGGATTTGCTTTCTGTAAAAATTCTGCGTGTGTCACGGCTTGCTTGACCAATCAAAATATAACCTAAAACAATTAAAGTCAAAATGATTAAAAAGTTGCATCCCAGAGATTTTATGTTATCTTTTAAAGACGGAAATTTTCAAAAACGTTATTCATTCCCGTTCTATTCTGGAGAGAGGAAAAATGATGGACGCGACCGTGGCTGCACTCACGAACAAAATTAATGGCTACCGCCAAGAGGCTATCGATCTGGAAACGCAACTTACGCGCGTGCCCGCGTTGGGGCCGGAGAGTGGCGGCGACGGTGAACGTGATAAAGCAGCGTTCTTGCAAGATTGGGTGCGCCAGCATTTGCAGCCGGATGATTTGCAGGAATATCGCGCGCCCGATGCGCGAGTGTCCTACGGCTACCGCCCGAATATTGTCGCGATGTTTAACGGCCATGCGGATAAACGCACGGTGTGGATTATGACGCACCTCGACGTGGTGCCGCCGGGCGATCTGACGAAATGGACCGGCGATCCGTGGACGGTACGCGTGGTGGACAACAAACTAATCGGCCGCGGCGTGGAAGATAATCAACAAGGCCTGGTCTCGTCGGTGCTCGCGATGAAGGCTTATCGCGAACTGGGCATAACGCCACAAAACCGCGTGGGGTTGGTGTTTGTGGCGGACGAGGAAACCGGCAGCCAATATGGCATTCAATATTTAATTGACGAGCATCGGCATCTCTTCAGCCGCGAAGACATTATTTTGATTCCTGACGCCGGCGATACCAAAGGCACGATGATCGAGGTCGCGGAAAAAAGCATTTTGTGGTTGCGCTTTCACACGCAGGGCAAACAGACGCACGGTTCGGTGCCGGAGTACGGCCGCAATGCGAACAAAGCCGCCAGTTATCTAACAGTGCGTCTCGAAACGCTGTATAAAAAATTCAACAAACGCGATCCGATGTTTAGCCCGCCGATTTCAACCTTCGAGCCGACGAAACGCGAAGCCAACGTGCCGAATGTGAATACGATCCCCGGCGAAGACGTGATGTATTTCGATTGCCGCATTTTACCGCACTACAAAATTACCGAAGTAATGAAAGCCGTCAAAGCGCTGACGCGCGAGACGGAAAAAAAATTCAAAGTGAAAATTGATATTTCGTTTTCACAACAAGATCAAGCCGCGCCACCGACGGCGCCGGATGCGCCGGTGGTGCAGGTGATTACGCAAGCGATGAAAGATTTGCGCAAAAAACGCCCAAAACCGATGGGCATTGGCGGCGGTACCGTGGCCGCGTACTTTCGCCGTGCCGGTTTTCCGGCGGCCGTGTGGTCCACCATGGCGGAGACGGCGCACAGCCCGGACGAGTATTGTTTGATTGAAAATATTCTTGACGATGCCAAAATTTTTGCGCATATTTTTTCCCAGCGGTTGTAGATTTGATGCAGATATTCCGACCGGCGAATCGTTTCAGATTTTGCCTTAACGAGGATTTATGGCGCCTATAAAAATTGTAAAAAAGTCGCTGATAAAAAAGCCGTCTCGCAAAGCTACCAGTAAATCCCGGGTAAAGAAAAAGAGCCCGTCGCGCCCGCAAGTTACTGCACCCAATGTGGGCACGGCAAAAAAAAGCGCCGGCTTAACCCAAAAGTTAGAAACCGCGGCGCGCACAGCGCTGGAAACCTGCCTGGCGGTGAAAGCGGGTGAAACCGTACTCGTGATTACAGACGAGCCGACGCGCGAGATCGGTGCGGCAATCTGGCGTGTGGCGAAGTCGATGAACACAGAAGCGATGATCGTGGAAATGATTCCACGGCAACGCAACGGTGAAGAGCCACCCGCGCCGATTGCGGCGTTGATGGCAGCAAGCAGCGTGGTGTTGTGTCCAACCAGCAAATCATTGACGCACACGGCGGCACGGCGCGAAGCTTGTGCGCACGGAGCCCGCATCGCGACATTGCCGGGAATCACCACCGACATGATGATTCGGTGTTTGAATGCCGACTATGCCGCAATTGCCGCACGCAGCAAAAAACTCGCAAGCGTGCTGGAGGGCGGCGATGAAATTCACGTCACGAGTCCAGCGGGCACCGACATTCGGCTGCGGCGCGGCGGCCGGCGGGCGATACCGAACACTGGATTGTACCACAACCCCGGCGAGGGCGGCAATCTGCCGGCGGGTGAAACTTATTTTGCGCCAATTGAAGGCAGCGCGCAGGGCATCGTTGTTTTTGAAGCGGCAGTGGCGGGCATCGGTAAAATCAAAAAGCCGATTCGCCTGGCCGTGCAGAATGGCATAGCGGTTGAAATTACCGGCAGTGATGAGGCGCAGAAACTAAATGATCTCATTAATCCGCTTGGCACCGCTGCGCGCAATATCGCGGAATTGGGCATCGGCACCAATGATCAAGCAAAAATTACCGGCGTGATCTTAGAAGATGAGAAAGTACTGGGCACGGTGCACCTTGCGCTCGGCGACAATATCTCGATGGGCGGAACCGTTGCCGTGCCGAGCCATCTTGATGGTTTAATTCTACAGCCAACTGTATATTTGGACGGACAAATGATCATGAAAGCTGGCAGGCTGCTGGCGGCATAAACTTCATAAAATCTCTCTTGAACAAAACCGAAAAGCTCGCAAAACTGATTTTGCTCAATTGCCTGGAATTGCAGCCCGGGCAAGCGGTGTTGCT
>CAYUVM010000388.1:0-4952 GCA_964447935.1 uncultured Cytophagia bacterium
GCCGCAACCCTGTTTTTACAGCCTGAAACCACGAAGTCAGAAAGTTGAGTTATGAATTGTGGGAGGATTAACCAGCCGTACTTGGCTTTATTTAATCTATGCTTTTTGACTAAACTTACAAATGTTTTTTATAAACCCCATCTACTTTCAGGTGCTCCATTTCAAGCCTCCGGCTTGCAAGCATTGAATTGAAAATGTACGTTGGGTTATGATCGGCGTTAATAAAAATTTATTGGGCGAGGCAAGGAAAAGTTAAAAATCGCGGCAACGAAATCTTCTTGCGGTACAATAAATCAACACGTATATTGAATTATTGAACTGGCGCGACAATCACTCGTTGACTGTTCAGATGGTTTAATTAAACGATAGGGAGACAGCATGTTTCAGGCTGATTTGCTACAGAATAAACTTATTTTAGTGACTGGCGGCGGCTCGGGTCTGGGGTTAACGATGGCCAAGCGTTTTGCCGAATTGGGCGCGACACTGGCGATTTGCGGGCGCACTCCCGAGCGGCTGAGCAGCGGCGCCGCAGAAATTATGCAAACAGGAAATGGCCGCGAAGTGCTCACCTTTCCCTGTGATGTGCGCGATTATGCCGCAGTTGAAAAAATGATGACTGCGATCAGCGCGCAAGCCGGTCTGCCGCACATTCTTGTCAACAACGCCGCGGGAAATTTTCTTGCCGCTACTGAAGAATTATCGCCCGGCGGGTTTGATGCGGTGGTAAAAATTGTGCTCAACGGAACTTTTAATTGCACCCAAACCCTCGCGAAGCTGTGGATTGCGAAAAAATCTCCGGGCACCGTTTTGAATATTGTCACCACCTACGCGGAAAATGGCTCCGCTTTTGTGGTGCCCTCGGCGTGCGCCAAAGCCGGCGTGTTGGCGATGACGCGTTCGCTTGCGGCGGAATGGGGCGCTTATGGCATCCGGCTGAACGCCATTGCGCCGGGACCTTTTCCGACCGAAGGCGCGTGGAAGCGTTTGTTTCCGAGCGACGAGTTTGGCGAACAATACAAAAAGCGCATTCCGCTTGGCCGTTTTGGCGAGCACAGCGAGCTGGCTAATCTGGCCGTGTTTTTGGTGAGTGACGCCGCAGCGTATATCAACGGTGAATGCGTGACTATTGACGGCGGGGAGGCGATTGCGGGCGCCGGGCAGTTTTCGCAACTGCTGCAACTCGATCGCGACTTGCTAAAAAAAATGATGCGCCAAATGCGCGGCAGTTGAATGCGTAGCTCAGCAATGCAAGACACTGTCTCAAGTTTGTGACACGCCGGGTGCAGTTCAACCCCGGCTTTTTCTTTTGATTTTGCTTTTTTATCCAAACTTCCCGCCGTTCTAAAAATTTTATTCTTTTAAAGAAAATTTTCATTCCCCAATATCTGCATAATTACGTTTTGCAGCTACTTATATCTTGTAATTTTAAATTTCAATATTGCACAATTGCTTTGTTCATAATCAATCAGTCGGCAGTGCAAAGGAAATGCACCGCAGGGTGAGTTTTTTCTTTTGTGTAACATTGGGATGTTCGTTGTTCGAGTGAAGTGGCAATTTTACATTTGTATAATTGGCTAATTCCCGAGGGCAATCGTTTTCGCGGCGTAGGGATGGAGCGTATCGAATCATGACAGGGAAGTTTTAACACCGTTGGAGGCTTTACCATGAGCTGGTTTAATCGCGTCTTTGAAGATTATTTTGATGATGACCGGAATGATAGCAGTGATCCCGATCTGTATGACGACAGCAACCAGATCGGCGACCCCGGCAATCCGGTGTGGGATGGCAGCGACGTTCACTCAACGCCATTGGGAACCGACCCTACGGTGCCCGATCCGAATGAAGTCAATTCCGATTGAGTGCGCCTGCCCGCCTGGCCGTGAGAATCGCCCCGATTTTTCCTGACAGCCAACTGTCATGGCAAAATCGGGGTCTTCTGCAAGACGACTCACAGGGAAGCAAATGAGTAGTCTCATCTCCCAACCTGAAGTGGCTCAGCTAATCTCACATCGCGACGTAACATACGCGCAATTTATCTTAGCGACACACGGTTTAAATAATTCATTGGCAGGGATGCCTCAGCCAACAACTATTTATTTGAGGCAAGATTTACCATGGGTCTTTGGAGAAAAGTTTTTGATGATTATTTTGACGATCGCGCCAGCGAAATCACCCACAACGGTATCGTGGACAGCGATTGTTATGATGACCACAATGAAGTGAACAATCCCCATAATCCGATTTGGGAAGGCAGCGAGGTTTATAGCAATCCCTATGGTGCGGATCCGGTGATGCCCGATCCGAATGAGTTGAATCAGGATTGAGTTCATGGTGTGAACACGCTGAAGCCGGCATGATGATCATTGCGGAGATTTTAGCGTCAACAGAGCACGCCACGGTACGTTATGACTTGCGCTGCAGCCGCCTCTGGCGATGCACCAAGTCCTTTTTATAAGCCGTCCACTCATGCCTTCGGCCGATCGCCTCGCACAGTTGTAAATTTTTCAACCCGCGTTCGACCCATTCTAATGCCAGCCCGGCCGCACGCTCGCGATGTTCATAATGTTTGGCCAACTCAATGTACGGCAGCGGGTGAAAGGATAATTCGGCAACTATTTTTTGCCAGAGGTGATTGGCCTCGTCATAGCGGCGCTGGCTTTTGTAGCATAAGCCGAGCGCAAGATGATCCTCCAGGCCGGCCGGTGTTGTATGGTTATTCAACAACTGCTCGAAAAGAGTCGCGCTCGCCGCAAAATCACCAAGTTGGCGATAGAGCAGCGCCACGCGCCGGAGTTCGGCGGGAGTGATGGGCGCGCCGTGATCTCGCCGCAGTGGATGTTGCACGAGCTGCGCCATCCGCACCAACAGCGCCGCCATGCTGACAATATCCTGCCGGTTGTGTGAAAATACTTCGGGCAATTGCGAGGCCTCACCGTACCGCAAAAAATCAAAATAGATTTGCGGAATCAGCGCGCCGGGAATATCGTGGCTGCGCCGTAATTGCAGCACGCGGCCTTCCAACCCGCCCAGCGAGCAGTCGCCGTATTGCGCTTTCCACAATCGCCGCGCGGCATGCAGCACATCGAGATGCAGCAGCCGCGCAAAATCAACCGGCAAGCGATTAAGCACCGCGCGTGTGCGCAGCAGGGGAATATCGAAACTCTTTCCATTAAAAGTGATCAAGCCGTGGCTGTGCTCAACTAAAATTTGTAATTGCTTGAGCATTGCGGCTTCTTCATGCGGCCCGCGCAAAAAATATTGCCGCACCACAAAGGCCGTATCAGTAAATTGGCCGACGCCAACGAGAAAAGCCGTCGTGCCCGTCCCGCCCGCCAACCCCGTCGTTTCCGTATCCAAAAACAAGGCGCGGGAGAGATCGAGCTTGGTTAGATTCGCATCTTTGCCGGCAATCGCCAGCGCCGTGGCGGCAATTTCTTTAATATGTTGAAGCCGGACATTGCCGTGTGAATTGTGCAGCGGAAAATGCTGTTCGACCACGAAACAGCCGCTTTGCTCAGTTCCGCCAAGTAAATCTTCCAGCGCGGTGCTTTGCCGTTTCAATTCAGGCGTCGTAACTTTCGGCGGCACGCGCTCCAATTCACGGAGTTTTTCTTTGAGAGTCATGTTTTAATTCCCGCCGCGCTTCAACTGCGCTTTATAAATCTCCCGCAACTGCAAAAATATTTTCTCATACGCGCCGCTGCAAAAATCTGCAAAACTCCACGGATACGCGGTGAAATGCCCCTTTTCATAATGCAGGGTCAAGTCCGCCCAGATGCCTTCCGCTAAATAAATTTTTTGTCGGTTATATTTCGCCGAGGCCAACACCAATTTGTCGGGATCGAGATAACCGGGATCGAGATTCACGAGGCGCTTGCCGTTGCGGCTCAACGCATTTTCGAGAGTATTCGTCGTCAATTTAATCCGCGCCAGATCGCCGGGTGAAATGAGTTGCTCAAATCCATAGAACCGGCGTGTAATCGGCGCGCCCATTTCCGGAACATAATAATTGGTCAGCGTAAACGGAAAAGGCGGGCTGATCAAATCAACCGGCCCGAATTGTTGAATTAATCTATCGCGTCCGGCGTGCAGTAGATTCTCATCGGAATAGAGCGCCGCAATGACGAGCTTGACGGGTAGAGGTGGTTTCGGTTCGGCCATGTGAAATGACAAATTTAAAATTGCGTATGCAACTGGCGCGGCCGCTATACGGGTGTAGTCTGTGTTACAAGGTTCTCGCGCAGCACCGACAACGCCTGGTCAACATATTCCGGCGCAATGCCGAACGCTTGTTGAATCGTTTCATGGTACTTGTCTTTAATGGAAACGTTGCGCTTGCCCGCCAAATTCGTGAGGCGCATGAAATCTTTGCGAATGTAAATCAACTCCTCGCCCGTGGCGCGAGTCAGGCAGAGGGCGTTCATGCTGTTGCGATGAAATGAAGCTTGCCAATGGTGTAAAAATTTTTCTGGCAATGTTGGACGATCAACGAAACGATAGCGCCATTTCATTTCCTGCCGATTGAAAGTGAACACTTCGTAAGCCTCGTGGGCCGGATTGAAACGCAATTCCACGCCGGTAAATTGTGTGTGATAGAGTCGCGGACGATTCGGGTCAAGCGTCAGCGGCTGCCGTAGCAGATAGCCGGGATCAATTAAATACTTCACGCCTTCCAACATAACGATCATCGCGCAGTGAATATTTTTTCCAGCTTTCATATCGGCCATGACGATATAGCAAGGGAAGCCATGATGCTGCAGAATGGCCTGCAAAAAGAAAGTGAGCGAAAAACAAGTCCCGCCGAGGCGCATGCGCAGATGCTCTTCGATGACCTCTTCCGGCAGGCGCAGACGTTCGGGTGCGTGCGCGCCATGACGATGAAATTTGATAATTTTGCTCAAGTTTTCGTATGGCAGATGCGAAAAACTCGCGAGAATTTTTTGCAACATGGC
>CAYUVM010000389.1:0-4936 GCA_964447935.1 uncultured Cytophagia bacterium
CGATTTCGTCGAGAAACAACGTGCCGCCGGAAGCCGCCTCAAACCGGCCGGCGCGATCTTCTTTCGCATCGGTGAACGCGCCTTTCATGTGGCCGAACAGTTCGCTTTCAAAAAGCGTTTCACTCAGCGCCCCCATATCCACGCTGATAAAAACTGCCTGTGCGCGCGCCGACTGGCGATGCAGCTCGCGCGCGACCAACTCTTTGCCCGTCCCATTTTCACCGAGAATCAAAACATTCGCGTCGGTTTTGGCGACTTTTTCAATCGTGGCAAAAACCTTTTGCATCACCGGGCTGGCACCGACGAAGCCCTGGTAAGGCTGGGCGATATCGGCGCTCAAAAGCTGCTGCTGTGAACGAAGCTGATCGATCTGCAAACGCGATTCGTGCAGATTCATTGCCGCCGAAAGCGTCGCCAGCAGTTTTTCATTCTGCCACGGCTTGAGCACGAAATCCGTGGCGCCGTCTTTGATCGCGCGCACCGCCATTTCGACGTCGCCATAAGCCGTGATCAAAACCACCACTGCCGCCGGATCCAACTCGAGAATTTTCGTCAGCCACATGAATCCTTCCCGCCCGCTGCTGACGTCGCGGGTGAAATTCATATCGAGCAAAATCACATCGTACGTTTCGTTCTTGAGCAGGGTTGGAATCAGCTCCGGATTTTTTTCGGTATGCACCAGCGCGACATGCTGCTTGAGAAAAAGGCGGGCTGCGAGCAGGACGTCCTCGTCATCGTCGATCACCAGAATTTTGCCGAGTTTTTTCGTCATGCTATCAATGTAAGCAATCGCCGGGGAAAGCCCAAGTATTTTTTGTTTGCTGGCGCCGGCGTTTTCCCCAATTCATTGCTCATTTCGATTATTTCTGCAGCCGTGGTCGCCATGCGCTCAACTGACCCTTTTGTGAAACTTCAATGCGCTGGCGGCAAGAATAAGAACGCCGAACGCGGCCAGCGGCACGATCTCGCGCCAAAGATATTGCAGCGGCGTCGCTTTCAGAAAAATTTCGCGCAGGAGGTTCACGTAATAGCGCAGCGGATTGAGATAGGTTACGTTTTGCCACGCCTGCGGCATGTTCGCAATCGGCGTGAGAAAACCCGACATCAGCATGAGAAAAATCATGAAGAACCACGCAATGAACATCGCCTGTTGCTGCGTTTCCGCCAGCGTCGAAATAAAAATACCCAACCCGAGCGTCGTGAGAAAGTAAAGCAGCGACACGCCAAGAAAAAGAAAATAACTTCCCGCCAATTTCAACTTAAAAATTACTAATGCCGCGGCCATCATCACATTGATTTCCACCAGGCCGATCAGCACGAACGGCAAAACCTTGCCGATCATCAACTCGGCTGAACGGATTGGCGTCACCATCAATTGCTCCAGCGTCCCGATTTCTTTTTCCCGCACCAGCCCCATCGAGGTGAGAAACATCGTCACCGTGGTGGCAAGCAGCCCGATGAGACCCGGGACCATGTAATGCTTGCTTTCCAAATTTAAATTGTACCACAACCGCGTCTCGCTGACCAGCGGAAGCACGGTTGGCCGCGTCACCGCCAAATTCTGCCCAAACGACGCTAGAATTCCCTGCGCATATCCGAGCGCGATGCCGGCGGTGTTGCCGTCAAGGCCATCGGCAATGAGCTGCACTTCCGGCCGCAACCCGCGCTCGAGATCGCGGCCAAAATGCGGGCGAATAAATAAACCCATTTGCGCCTGCCATTTATCCAATGCTTCGTGAATATCCGCGGCGCTCCCGGCATAACCCGTAAAGTGAAAATATGGATTATTGAGAAATTGCCGTCCCAATTCCCGGCTGGCCGCGCTGCCATCGGCGTCATAAATCAACAGCTTGATATTTTTCACGTCCGTCGTCATTACCGAGCCGAGCACCAGCGTTTGCACCACCGGCACCACGAACATGATCGCCACCATCGCGCGGTCGCGAAATACCTGGCGAAATTCTTTTTGGAGTAAATAGAGAATGCGTTGCATGTGAATGAGTCCGAAGTTGAAAGTCCGAGGTCCGAAGTCACAAGTTGACCTCGGACTTCGGATGCTTTAGACCTCCAAGCGCATCTTAAACCGCTTGGCGCTGACGGCGAGAAAAAAAGTTCCCATCAACACCAGCGCGCCAATGGGCAGCCAGAGATGAAAAACCGTATTGCCTTTCAGCATCACGCCGCGAATAATCGGAAGAAAATAGCGCGCCGGCACGAGGTACGTCACGAATTGCAGCGGGCTCGGCATCGAGGCGATCGGAAAAATAAAACCGGACAGCATCACGGTCGGCAGCAAAGTGCCCATCAACGCGCCCATCATTGCCACCTGTTGCGTGCGCGCGCGCGTTGAAATCAACAGGCCGAACGACAACGCCACCCCAACATAAAGAAAACAGGCGAACAGGATCAGCGCTAAATTGCCGGTAATCGGCACGTTAAACCAAAAGTGCGCGATCAACAAAATCAGAATGCCGTCCGCAAAAGCGAGAAAAAGATACGGCACGACTTTGCCGATGATGATCTCGACCGGGCGCACCGGCGACACCAAAATTTGTTCCATGGTGCCGGTTTCTTTTTCGCGGGCAATGGTCAGGCTCGTGAGCAGGGCCGAGATCATCATCAGGATCAACGCCACCAAACCGGGCACGAAAAAATACGCGCTCTTTAATGTCGGGTTGTAGCGAATCGAAGTATTGACTTCGAACGGCGCCGTCAAACCGCGGCCGGCATTATAAAGCTGCACCACGGCATTAATATAATTCTGCATTAACTGCGCGGTGTTGGAATCGCTGGCGTCGATCAACACCTGTACGGTTGTCGGCAGCGGCCCGTTGCTCGTTCGTGCAAAATCCAAAGGAATGAGCAGCGCCGCCTTCGCCTCGCCCTTTTGAAATAAACTTTCAATTTCGGATTCACTGCCGGCAAAATAACGCGGCGTAAAAAATTTGCTGCCCTGAAACGCCGCCACCAGCTCACGGCTCATCGGCGATTGGGAATGATCAAGCACCGCCAGGTCAATATTCTGAATTTCCATATTGATGGCGTAGCCGTACATCAGCAGCATAAACACCGGCATAAAAAAGATGATCAACAGCGTGCGGAAATCCCGCCGGATATGAATGAACTCTTTGCGAATGATCGGAATGATACGTGATGACATGTGAGCCTCATGCTCTTACTCATGCTCTTACTCATACTCATTCTCTTGCTCTTACTCATTTTTAAGAAGGGTTTTTCAAAAGCGAGTATGAGTAAAAGTAGGAGTATGAGTACGAGAAACTAACGATCAACCAAGTGAATAAACACGTCCTGCATCGACGCTTTGCCGTATTTCTGCTTCAGTTCTTTGGGCGAGCCGAGCGCAATGATTTCGCCCTGATTCATGATCGACACGCGGTTGCAATACTCGGCCTCATCCATGTAATGTGTCGTTACAAAAATCGTTTTGCCTTGCTGTGCCATATGATAAATCAAATCCCAGAAATTACGCCGCGCTTCGGGATCGACGCCGCCGGTTGGCTCATCAAGAAACACAATCGCCGGATCGTGCAACAACGCGCAGCTCAACGCCAGCCGCTGCTTGAATCCGAGCGGCAGCGCGCGCGTCGTCATGGCGGCCTGCTCCGCCAGTCCCAATTCTTCCAGCAACGCTGCGCGTTTTTGCAGCAATGATGCCCGCTTCAAACCGTAAACCCCGCCATAAAATTCGACGTTTTCCGCCGGCGTCAAATCTTCATACAACGAAAATTTCTGGCTCATGTAGCCGATGCGTTGCTTGATTTTTTCATTCTCTTTATAAATGTCGAAACCCGCTACGCGGCCGGCGCCGGAAGACGGCAGCAACAAACCGCAGAGCATGCGAATGGCCGTCGTTTTCCCTGCGCCATTCGCGCCCAGAAAACCGAAAATTTCGCCGGCCGCAACCGTGAGGTTGAGATTTTTCACCGCCTCGAATTTGCCGAAGCGCTTACCGAGATTTTGCGTGTGAACGGCGTAGTTATTCATAATGGTTAAATACGCTGACTGGCTGGCCAATGAACCGGCTAACTCTTTCGCATCAACTCCATAAATGTATCTTCAATGCCCGGATCAACCTGTCGTATGTCGCTGATCGGCTCCGGCGCGCTTTTGATGAGGCGAGTGATCATCTCACTGGCCAGCGGTGCGGCAAAGCTGACGTGCAGACGATCGCCGAAAATCTGCACTGATTGACTCTGAACTTCGTTTTTAAAATACGGCACCAACAATTGCGGCGCCGGTGTCGCCACTTCGTAAAGTATATGTGAAAAATATTTCGTGATCAAACGCGGATCATCGAGCGCCAGCAGCTTGCCCTTGTGCATGAACGCGACGCGATTGCACAACAGCGCCTCATCCATGTACGGCGTGGACACGAGAATCGTCACGCCGTCGTCGCGCAATTGCTGCAGGATTTGCCAGAACTCCCGCCGTGACACCGGATCGACGCCGGTGGTCGGCTCGTCGAGAATTAAAATGGTCGGCGTGTGAATCAACGTGCAGGACAGCGCCAGCTTTTGTTTCATGCCGCCGGAAAGCTGTTTTGCCAGCCGATTTTTGAACGGCTCCAGCTTGCTGAAATGATACAATTGCGGCAAGCGCTTTTTTTTCTCCGGCGCCGGCACGCCGAACAGATCGGCAAAGAACATGAGGTTCTGTTCGACCGAAAGATCGGGATAAAGCGAGAACCGCTGCGGCATATAACCGAGTATGGCGCGAATCGAGGCGACATCACGGCGCACGTCGAAATTGGCGAGGCGCATTTGCCCGTCTTCGAGCGGCAACAACGTGCACAGGGTTCGCATCGTCGTGGTTTTGCCCGCGCCGTCCGGGCCGATCAACCCGAACAACTCGCCGCGCTGAATCGTCAGCGAGAGATTTTCAACCGCGCGAACTTTGCCGTAGTTCTTACTGAAAT
>CAYUVM010000390.1:0-4926 GCA_964447935.1 uncultured Cytophagia bacterium
TCGAGAAATCCCGTGCAAGCCGACCGCAAACCCGCCAATCAAAATGTATTCGACTCCATGCTCGTACAACGCTTTCAGTACGGCCATGAAACTTTCGGTTTGCATATTCATACCGAATAAATATACACTTTTTGCATCATCAAAATCAAGCCGAGATTTTTACTTGCGTCAAATTCATTTCTCATACGTCTCCATCGGCGGACAGGCGCACACGAGATTGCGGTCGCCATAAGCATTGTCGATGCGGCCCACCGCCGGCCAGAATTTTCGGCCGCGCACCCACGGCAGTGGAAACGCGGCTTTCTCGCGCGAATAAGGCAAATCCCATTTGTCAGCAATGACTTTCTCCGCGGTATGCGGCGCGTTCTTCAAAACATTTTTCTCGCGATCGGCGGCGCCGGTTTCGATTTCGGCAATTTCTTGACGAATCGCTATCAATGCCTCACAGAAACGATCCAATTCTTCTTTCGACTCGCTTTCAGTCGGCTCGATCATCAACGTGCCCGGCACGGGGAACGATACCGTCGGCGCATGAAAGCCGTAATCCATTAAACGCTTCGCAATGTCTTCCACCTCAACACCGGCACTGATTTTAAAGCTGCGCATATCCAAAATAAATTCATGCGCGACGCGTCCGTTTATTCCTTTATATAGAACGGAAAAATGCGTCGATAATCGTTGCGCCATATAATTGGCATTGAGAATGGCGATCTTCGTCGCGCGCGTCAAACCTTCGCCGCCCATCATCGCGATGTAAGCCCACGGAATCACCAGAATGCTGGCGCTGCCCCAGGGCGCTGCCGATACCGGGCCGATGTCTTCCCTGCCGCCGGTTGCAATGAGCGGATGCGCCGGCAGAAACGGCGCGAGATGAGCGGCAACGGCGATTGGGCCCATGCCCGGGCCGCCGCCGCCGTGCGGAATGCAAAAAGTTTTATGCAGATTCAAATGGCAAACATCGGCGCCTAATTCGCTGGGGCGGCAAAGGCCGAGTTGGGCATTGAGATTCGCGCCATCCATATAAACTTGCCCGCCATTTTCATGTACAATGGCGCAAATTTCTTTGATGGACTCTTCAAAAACGCCGTGCGTCGAAGGATACGTCACCATCAGCGCCGCCAACTGGCTGCGATACTGCCCGGCCTTCGCTTTCAAGTCAGCAACTTCGATGTTGCCTTTGTCATCGCATTTCACCACCACCACCTGCATTCCCACCATGGCCGCGCTTGCCGGATTGGTGCCGTGCGCCGATTGCGGAATCAAACAAATTTTGCGATGGCCCTCATTCCGGCTGTGATGATACCCACGAATGACGAGCAAGCCGGCATATTCGCCCTGCGCGCCGGAATTTGGCTGCAACGAGACGGCGCTGAAGCCGGTGACCTCCGCCAACCAAGTTTCGAGCTGATCAAACATTTCTTGATAGCCGGCGGCCTGCGCCGCCGGCGCAAACGGATGCAGCTTGCCGAATTCCGGCCACGTCACCGGAAACATTTCGCTCGTCGCATTCAGCTTCATCGTGCAGGAGCCGAGCGGAATCATGCTGGTGGTGAGCGAAAGATCTTTTGATTCCAGCCGCCGCATATAGCGCAGCATTTCAGTTTCAGAATGATAGGAATTGAAAACGGGATGCTGCAAAAATTGCGAAACGCGGCGCATACGGCCTTCATATCCGGAGTTGGCAGCGGTGGCAATGTCATTCACCGTGAAATCGCGCGACCGCTCCAGCGCAAAAATATCAATTAACGCGCTGACTTCATCGGCACTGGAAATTTGATCAAGCGTAATGCCGAGCGCGCCGTCCTCATACTGGCGAAAATTAAATCGTCGCGCCTCCGCCGCGGCGAGAATTTTCGGCAACACTGGTTTGTCGACTTCAATGCGCAGGGTGTCGAAAAAATCCTGATGAAAAATTTTGTAACCGAGACGCTGCAAGCCGGCGGCGAGAACTTTGGTCATGTTGTGAATGCGCGTGGCGATTCGCTTAAGCCCTTCCGGGCCGTGATAAACCGCGTACATGCCGGCGATCACCGCGAGCAGAACCTGCGCGGTGCAAATATTCGAAGTGGCTTTCTCGCGGCGAATGTGCTGCTCGCGCGTTTGCAGGGCCATGCGCAGCGCCGGTTTGCCATTTCGATCAACTGACATGCCGATAATGCGGCCCGGCATCAGCCGCTTGTATTCATCGCGTGTCGCTAAATAAGCCGCGTGCGGCCCGCCGTAACCCAGCGGCACGCCGAAACGCTGGGTGTTGCCGATCGCAGCGTCGGCGCCGAATTCGCCGGGCGGCGTGAGCAGCACGAGGCTCATGATATCCGCCGCCACCGCGACTAACGCGCCGGCAGCATGAGCGCGTTCGCAAAACGTACGATAATTATGAACCGTGCCCTCGGTCGTCGGATATTGCACGAGGCAACCAAAAACGTCCGGGGTGAATTCAAAATTTTCGTGATCGCCGAGGACGATTTCGATGCCGGGCGGCAAAGCGCGCGTTTGCAAAACCGCAATCGTTTGTGGATGGCAATCCAGCGAAACAAAAAACCGCGCCGGCTTCGGTTCGTGTTTGGCATGGTAGAACATACTCATCGCTTCCGCCGCCGCCGTCGCCTCGTCCAACAAGGATGCATTTGCCACCGGCAAACCGGTGAGATCGATGATCACGGTTTGAAAATTCAGCAATGCTTCCAGCCGGCCCTGCGCAATCTCAGCCTGATACGGCGTGTATTGCGTGTACCAGCCGGGGTTTTCGAGAATATTGCGCTGAATCACCGGCGGGGTGATCGTATCGTGGTAGCCCATGCCGATGAGCGAACGGTAAATTTTATTTTTTGCTGCAATGGTTCGCAGCCGCTCAATGACTTCATATTCCGTGCGAATGCCGTCAAGTTGCAACGGGCTTTTGGTGCGCAGGTGGGCCGGAACAACGGTTTCGATGAAAGCGTCAACGGACGGCATTTCGAGAGCGCGCAGCATTTGCGCCACTTCTTCGGGGCCTGGCCCAATATGGCGGCGCGTAAACGCATTCGTGCGAGAAAGATCGATGGGCATGAAAATCGGCTCCTCAAGTTTTCTATGGATCATAAAATCAAATCCCGCTCTTCCACTTTTTGATCAACGGGAAAGGCGGGATGTCGAAAATTGAAACCAACGGGACAACACAGCGGCTTGCACCTCATCAGCAAATGGGCGCTTCAAATGATATCTTGAATCCAAAGTTCAACACTCAATGACTCGCTCAAGCGATTTGCTTTTGATAAGCGGCCGCGGTTAATAATTGATTAACTTCGCCCGCATTGGAGAATTTAATTTTAACCAACCAGCCCTCGCCGTACGGATCCTGATTGATCAACTCGGCGTGGTCATTTAGTTTGGCATTCACTTCAATAATCGTTCCGCTCAACGGCGCGAACAGTTCCGAGACGGTTTTCACCGCTTCGATGGTGCCGAAGGATTGCATTTGTGCCGTCGCCGCATTCACCGCCGGCAATTCGACAAATACAATATCGCCCAGTTCGCCTTGCGCATAATCGGTAATGCCGATGGTCGCCACCTCGCCGGCAATCTGCACCCACTCATGCTCGGGGGTGTACCGTAAATCCGCAGGAATGTTCATGATTCAACTCCTCATCAGAAAACTTGCTTTTTGCCTTTTGCTTTTTTCTTTTTGCATTTCCCTCACGCCGCCGGCCCCGGCTGCGTTTGCAACTTCAGCCGCTTAAAAAAATGTTCCACATACTTGGTATCGAAGTTGCCAGATTGAAAATCGTGATCCGCCATCACCTTTTGATGAAACGGGATCGTCGTATGAATGCCTTCGACAACGAACTCATCCAGGGCGCGCTCCATGCGCTCGATCGCTTCGGCGCGGTTTCTGCCGTGCGCGATCAATTTGGCGATCAGCGAATCGTAAAATGGCGGAATTTTATAGCCGGCGTAAGCATGGGTATCGACGCGAATGCCGATGCCGCCGGGCACGTGAAACGATTTCAATGTCCCGGGCGACGGCCGAAATTCATTGCTCGGATCTTCGGCGTTGATGCGGCACTCAATCGCATGGCCGCGCATTTTGAAATTCGGATTGATATTATCCAACCGCTCGCCGCGCGCCACGCGAATTTGCTCTTTCACCAAGTCCAAACCGAACACCGATTCCGTCACCGGATGTTCAACCTGAATGCGCGTGTTCATTTCCATGAAATAAAAATTGCCGTCTTGAAAGAGAAACTCGATGGTTCCGGCGTTGATATAATTGACGCTCTTGGCGCCTTTCACTGCGGCGTCGCACATCTTTTGGCGCAACTCCGGCGTGAGCGCCGGCGACGGCGATTCTTCAATCAACTTCTGATGCTTGCGTTGAATCGAGCATTCGCGTTCGCCCAGTGCAAACACATTGCCGTGCATGTCGCCGATCAATTGCACTTCGATGTGGCGCGGATGCTCGAAGTACTTTTCCATGTAAACGGCCGGATTGCCAAACGCCGCTTCCGCCTCGCCCTGCGCCTGTCGGAAAGCATTTTCCAATTCACTCTCTTCACGCACGACGCGCATGCCGCGCCCGCCACCGCCGGCGGTGGCTTTGATGATCACCGGATAGCCAAACTCCGCGGCGATTTGCAAGGCCTGCTTGGCATCTTCCAACAAACCGTCGCTGCCCGGAATCGTCGGCACGCCGGCTTGGCGCATCGTATCTTTGGCGAACGCTTTGTCGCCCATCGAGGTAATCATTTCCGGGGTCGGCCCGATAAACTTGATCTCGCAGGAGGCGCAGACTTCGGCAAAATGCGCATTCTCCGCGAGAAAACCGTAGCCGGGGTGGATCGCTTCGGCATTGGTGACTTCTGCGGCGCTAATAATGCGCGGGATATTCAAATAACTTTCACGGCTCGGACCCGGCCCAATACACACGGCTTCATCGGCAAAGCGCAC
>CAYUVM010000391.1:0-4896 GCA_964447935.1 uncultured Cytophagia bacterium
GGGGAAAATTTCCGCGACCCCGACGCCGCCGGCGAGACAAACGCAGTGGCCGAAATTTTCAACGTGAGTCGGTTCGCCCAGCGGGCCGCAAACGTCGGGGAGAAAATCTCCAACCCGCTTTTCTCCCATGAGGCGCGTGGTCATGCCCACTTCTTGCACGATCAGCGTAATTGCGCCTTTCGCCGGATTGGCATCCGCAATGGTAATGGGAATGCGCTCACCTTCTTCATGCACGCGTAGAATGACGAATTGACCCGCTTTCCGGCGTTGGGCAATTTCCGGAGCGACGATTTCATACCGTTTAATGCCCGCAGCGAGAGTTTGTTTACTCAGAATTTTATGTATCATCTTTTGCTCTTGATTAAAAAGGACTCAATAAATTCGTGGCAATGGCGCACTATTCAACATATCCACCGCAGTTTGACCGTCGTTAACACGAACTGGTACAGCAGCAAATAATGCAACGACATAATGCGAAAGCACGGATTGTCCGGCGCAGCAAAGGCTGCAATAATTGACAACTAATCATTGCAAGTCAGGCTGAAATTTTTAATAACTGGTAAGATTGCGTTGAATTGCAAAAGGTTCTTACGAAAGGTCATTCTTTTTCACCAGCCTTTTAATCCATTTGTACCAATCTTCTAAACCCTGGCCGGTTCGACAAGAAAGCTCGAAAATTTTCAAATTTGCATTGATGCTGCGTGCATTCTCTTTTACGTGATTCATATCGAAATCCGAGCTACCGAGCAGGTCGATTTTGTTGATCACCATCACGGCCGAACGCCGAAACATGCCGGGATATTTGAGCGGCTTGTCGTCGCCTTCGGTGGTGCTGATGAGCACGACTTTCATGTTCTCGCCGAGATCGTAGCTCGACGGACAAACCAAGTTGCCGACGTTTTCGATCACGAGTAAATCAATTTGATCTAAATCCAATTCTGGCAGCACCCGGGTAATCATTTTGGCATCCAAGTGACACGCGCCGCCAGTGACGAGGGGCCGCACCATTTTACCGCCCGCGCGCAGCAGGCGATTGGCGTCGTTCTCGGTTTGAACGTCGCCGGCGATGAGGCCAATGCGCAGCTCATTATTCAATGCGCCCAGCGTTCGTTCCAGCAAACTGGTTTTGCCGGAACCGGGGGAGCTGACAAAATTGAGCGCTACAATGTTGCGCTGTTTGAGTTGCGCGCGAATGTCCGCGGCGAGTTTGTCATTTTCGGAAAGAACTTTTTTCTCGACGGATATTTTTTCGGTCATTGCTGATTCTCCAAATATGCAGAGCGCAGAGAACATGGCGCCTAGCGTGAATTACCCGCCATGCGCTATGCGCTTTGCTCCATGTTCTCCGCCACTTCGAGGTACGCAATATCCAACTCATCTCCACGGGTCATATCGGTTTGCCTAGAATCACAAAGCGGACAGGCGAAAACAAAATTCTGCACCGTGAATTCATTGTTACAAGCGCGGCATTTTCCTTGAATGGGCACGAACTCCATTTCCAATTTGGTGTTGGCCAGTGGTGTGTCGATGATGATTGCATCGAAACCAAAGCGCAGTGCTTCGGGATCAACGCTGCTCAAGGCGCCAATGCGTACCGCGATAGTTTGCACCGGCGATAAGTTCTTCCGCTGAATTTCCTGCAAAACTGTGTCAACGAGGGCAGCGGCGATGGAAAGCTCGTGCATCGTTATCTGAAAATTATTTAGCCGGTTGGCCTATTAACTGGCGAACCGGCTAAACTAACCTTTCCGCGCATTTCTGACAGTAATCATAAAACCTACCGAACAAGCGACTTGCTATTAAAAAACGACTCAATTTTTATGCCAACCAGATTTTGCTATTTTAGGCATTATTGCGAGAATGAATGGAGAAGTTTTTTTAAATTTAAGAAAAGGGCGTGAAAAATTCTTAAGCTTGAGAAAAAGGAAGGGGCGCAAAGAATGCGGGGCGGGCAAGGGGCGTTCACGTTTTTATTTCAATGTCGCTGACAATTCGAGCGACGACTTCGGGCATGATTTTGTCAATTTCCGGGGAGAGGCCAATGCCAGCGGCAAAGTTTTTTCCTTCGATACCATAAACGATCAGCGAAGCAGGCAGTTTTCTCAAAGCGCGTGCCAGTTCGATAGCCTCGGCGACACTGAAGGCGTGAGTCGAGTAACGGAAAAATTTCGTAGGTATGGATTGTTGGTGAGCTGCAAAGCGAAAGACGGTTCCGGGGGTTGCGCCGGAGTGAACGGCGTCAATGAGAACCACTTGCATTGCAGTTTGCCAGGACTCAATCAATGCGGCGCCTTCGCCGCATTGTTCGATAATTGTGACATCGCTCGATAATTGCTCGCGCAGGCGGCGGGCCACCAATAATCCAACCGCGTCATCGCCGCGATAGGCGTTGCCGACGCCAATGATAAGAATGTGAGGTTTTGGGGATGAAATATCCGGCATAAGTTTTATGCGTTTGTCCAACGGGCCCGGGGCCAAATTTTCTTTTAAATTCCACAGTGTATTTCTTTGTTTTTGCGATTAATGAATCAACTCGAATGCGCCACCGGTCAAAACGCCAATGCCTATGGCCAGAATGAATGTGAGCACGACGAGCAAGATTGTTTGCGCTTTGCCAATTTCCCGCCAGAGCACGGCGATGGTCGCGAGACAAGGGATATAGAAAACGACGAACATGGTGAAGGTCATCATCTGCGCCGGCGTCAACACCGTTGCTACATCGGTGGTGCCGACGGCTTGCATCAGCATAAGCATGGACAGTTCCTTGCGCATGATGCCAAAAACCAACGTTGTGCCGACGGTTTCCGGCAAAGCCAATATCGCCGTGACGGGCCGTAAAAAATAATTAATGGTTTGATCGAGCCGCCAATGCTCCGCGAGGCTCAACGCGGCGCTGCCGATGATTAATACGGGCCAGGCGACGAGGACAAATTCTTTCAGCCGCCACCAGGTTTTCGCGAGCAATGCGCGAACCGTGGGCAGACGATACGGCGGAATTTCCATGATTAAGCCGGGCGTGATCTCCGGCCATATTTTCGACATTACTTTGCCGGCGAGGGCGATGACCAAAATATTAATGCCGTAAATAGCGAACGCCATGTTGGGACCGAGATAAAATGCCACCAGACCGAGGATTACGGCGGTGCGCGCCGAGCATGGAGCCATGATAGCGAGTGTCGCAGCAATCAAGCGATCACGCGGCGACCGTAGAATGCGTGTGGCCATGACTGCCGGCACACTGCAGCCATAACCGAGAATCGCAGGCAAAATCGAAGTGCCGTGTAAGCCGAGGCGATGCATGAGCGCATCCATGAGAAACGCGACGCGCGGCAAATAGCCCACGTCTTCCAGCACTGCCATAATGAGCAAGAACGGCACGAGGTACGGAAAAACGATCGCCACGCCCGCGCTCAACCCTTGCGCCACACCACTCAGCATTGAAACCCAAAGCGAAGTTTCGCCGAACTGGTTTTGGAATTGGGCGACGCCCGCTTCAAACCAGGCGAGCAAATGCGGCTCGAGCGCAGCCCCAATGCTAAAAATAAGATTGAAGCTGGAAAAGAGAATGAGCGCCAGGAAAAAATAACCCCAGTATTTGTGCATCAAGATGCGGTCGATTTTGTCACGCCAACTGAGGTAGGGTTCACCAAGTGTTGCTGTCTGCTCAAAAAGGCGCGTGGCCGAAGCGTGGCGCTCGTTGCTCATGGCTGCCTCTACCGGGCGGTCGAAAATTTTTTCGATGCCGAGGCGTTGTGACCCGCCCGCCGCAGGTTGCCGCGCGCAAAGACTTTCCCGCACTTTTTGGAAGACTTGGCTCACGCCTTCGCCTTTTGAGGCGACCGTGGCAATCACTGGCGCGCCCAGCATAGATGAAAGTTTTTCCAGTTTGATGTGAACGCCGCGCCGCTTGGCCTCGTCCATCATGTTCAGACAAATGACCACGGGATGGCCAAGCTCCAACAATTGCAACGTCAACTCCAGCCCGCGGCGTAAGCGGGAAGCGTCAATGACATTGACGATGGCATCGACCTCGTGCTGCCGGAGATACGCGAGCGCGGCCTCGGCAGCTCGATCCGAAGCGGCCAGCGAATATATGCCGGGCAAATCCGTTAGCTCCGCCACAAACCCGTTGAGACGAACTTTGCTGATGGTGTAACTCACGGTGGTGCCGGGGAAATTGGCGGTGGCGGATTTATAGCCGGCGATCCAATTGAAAATCGTGCTTTTGCCGGAATTGGGCTGGCCCAAAAGCGCGAGCCTCATGCCGGCGCCTGCACAAAAATTTTCGCGGCAATGTGGCGGCCAATGGCGATTTCCATTCCATCGCAGTGCACCAGCAATGGCCCCCGCAAAGGCGCCTGGCGAATGACTTTGATATAGTCGCCGAGATGCAGCCCCACTTCGTTGAGCCGTTCCCACACCGTTGGGCCGCCTTCGATGCCGACGACTTTGGCGGGAGTTTCGAATGGCAAGTGGATGATGTTGAAACGTTGCTTTTTCATTAAAACAAGAAAGTGAATCGACGACTCAAGTGCAATGTATTTACTCTCGTTCAATTTTCAATTTCAAAAAATGTGTCGCGCACGAGATGCACGGATCATAATTGCGAATCGCCTGCTCGCATTGCCAGGTGAGTTTGGCGTCGGAAAGATTCAAGTGTTTTGCGACAAATTGCCGAAGATCGCTCTCGATGGTTTTTTGGTTTTGCGAAGTTGGCGGAACGATTTTCGCATCGAGAATTTCACCCTGCTCGTTGAGACGGTAGCGATGATAAAGAATACCGCGCGGCGCTTCGGTGCAACCATGCCCCGTGGCCCCGCCTTCGCGGAGCGATTGGGCGGGTACAAACGGTTTTTCTGGCATTTCGTACGCAGCAATAATGCGCAACGCTTCGTC
>CAYUVM010000392.1:0-4892 GCA_964447935.1 uncultured Cytophagia bacterium
ATTGCTTTGCCCGATCCTTGGCGGTAGGTAAAATAATACAATTTCTAATATACCGGCAAAAGCCGCCGTTGCGGGAAGGAAGTTAACATAAAATTAATCTAGAAGATTGGGGCGGGTTAAATCTATACAAACCACAAAAAATTCAGGCGGGTTAAAAACATGCTGACCACTCCATGAGATTTTAACTGCCTTACCCACTCGCGCTTCATGTCGGTAAGATTCTAAGTAGAGGCCAATGGGGCAGAAAAATCTATTCGTTCTTTTTACTGCGCTTTACTCGCCCATTCACCGAGGGTTGAAGAACATTTTCGCGCTTTGGTCCGGGATCAAAAAGGTTCGCCAATTGCTCAACGTTGATCTTCATATTAAATTCGCGCAACACTTTTTCCCGGCCGGCGCGTCCCATGTTGAAACGCAGGGTCGGATTTTCATAGAGCTTCTGTAAAGCGTCGGTCAGCGCGTTCGTATCGCCCGGTTGCACAAGTATGCCCGTGCGGCCATCGTCCACCAATTCCGGAATGCCGGAAAGCTGGCTCGAAATCACCGGCAACCCGGTGGCCATCGCCTCCATAATCACCACCGGCACGCCTTCACGCTTGCCTTCCGCGGTCGGCACACTCGCCAGCACTTTCACATCCGCAGCGCGCATCATATCTGCCACCTCTTGCCGCTTGCGGCTGCCGTGAATGATCACTTTATCCTGCAAATTCAAATCGGCAATTTGCTTCTTTACCTGTTCGCGCACCGGGCCGTCACCGATCAAATCACACACGAAATCAATCCCGCGCTCGCGCAACAGCCGGCAGGCCTCGACAAGATATTTGTGGCCTTTCACTTCTTCGTATGAAGCGACGCAAATAATCCGCAGCGGGCCTCTGCCTTTTTTCTTCTCCACCGGTAAAAAAACCTCCGAATCAATCCCGCAGTGAATGATATGAATTTTATCGCGCAGGCCATCGCCGCAGGCCTTAACCATCTCGCCTTTGTTAAAATTCGAGACTGTTACCGCAAAGGCCGCAGCCGCCACCTTTTTATCCAACATGCGTTTATCTTTGTGCAAATCCGAACCGTGCGCCGTGAAGCTGTACGGAATGCCCGTCAACCGGTGAATGATCAACGCCACCACCGCCGGATGATTGCAAAAATGCGCGTGAATGTGCTCGATGCCCAACTGCTGCATTTCATGCGCGAAGCGCACTGCCTTCGGAAAGTACATCAGCGCGCCCAACAAAAAATTCGTGCTGCCCAACGTGCCGCCGAGAACTTCGAATAGCGTTTTGCAATAAGTCAGCGGTTTCTTAAACAAGAAAGCAACGTTCGCAAAAATAATCGGCAGCGAAATAAACGCATGAAAATGCGCGCGCGCCGTGATCCGTTCGGCTTCAGGATGCGTCACCGGCTGGTGTTCCCGCAGCAACGGAAACACTTCCACTGTGTGACCCAGCCGTTCCTGCTCCAAAATTTCAAAAAGAATAAACGTCTCCGAAATCTTCGGAAACCGCGACATCATGTAAGCGATTTTCATGGAACGGCGCGCTGCTTTGGCCGCTGGCGCCTTCGGGCGCGAACTCTGCGTGGATTTTACCGACATAAGATTATTTTTAAAATGAAATTTTATGATTGCGCTTTATGCAGTTTTTGCATTTTCCGTTTCTGCCGCCAGCGATCCACATATGAACCCCAGCGCATCAATTTCACCCGGAAAATCGGCAATGAGGTGCGGCGCGTCATATTGGTGCGACGCAAGCGCAGTAAATCCGCTGTGCGTAAATCATTCTGCCCCTTCATCGTTGTAAACGCTACCGTGAAGTTCTCTTCACGCAAGACTTCGACGACCGCGTCGTCATGACTGCCGCTGGGATAACAAAAAATCGGCAGCGTCGCTCCGATCTCGCGTTTTAAATCGCCCTGCGAACCCACGACTTCACGGCGCAAATCTTCCGGCGCCAGTTGCGTCATAATCGGATGCGTTTGCGTGTGTGCGCA
Source organism: uncultured Cytophagia bacterium (assembly GCA_964447935.1). Lineage (GTDB taxonomy): Bacteria > Zhuqueibacterota > Zhuqueibacteria > Zhuqueibacterales > Zhuqueibacteraceae > Zhuqueibacter. The sequence continues at coordinate 1,987 of CAYUVM010000392.1, forward strand.
CATCGTCACCCCTTCTTTGGACAATAACTGCAACTCTTTCCAGCTTAACACACTTTTTTGCACCAGCGGCTTCGCATCGAGTTTTTCACAAACCTCATTAACCAGCGCCGTCGCCTCGTGATGTGGAATGTTTTTGATCTGATTCTGGATTCGCTTCAAACCTTCCGCGCGCATTTTAGCATCCCCCAACGGTAAAACCCCCAATGCCGCCAATTTCAATTCGCGCCGCGCTGAATGCATGACGGCGCGATACAGCCGATCCCACCAAAACGCGCGCTCGGGATGATCCGGATAAGCCGTCGGCACAAACAACGTCGCTGTCATCTTCAACGATTTGAGTATCGACCACGCCAGGCCAAAATCAAAATACGCATCATCAAAGGTAATCAGTATGGCGCGCGGCGGCAGGCTCGCTTTTTTTGCAATGGCTTCCAACACCTGCGGCATCGAAACGACCCGATATTTCTGCGCCACCAAACGCATCTGCTTTTCAAAGTTTGCCGGCGTCGCGCTGATGATCTGCGGATGTAGTGTCGGCGAATCTTGCAAATTGGCGACGCGATGATAAGTCAAAACTCTAAGCATAATTTTTTGGATTGCAGGATCGCTGGATTATTGGATTCGGAATTTCAATAATCCCAAACTCCCCAAAGCCATTAACCCAATACCCGGCGGTTATTCGTCTTGCATTTTGCTGCGGAATTTTTTGACGATGCGCGGCAGCTCCGCTAATCCCGGCATCGGATCGTTGAGTGTCAGCAAATCAAATTTTCGCCGTGGATTTAACAAGCCCAACATCGCTAACACCGCCCGCTTGCGGCTGGGAATTTCGAGAAACTTATATTTCTTGCGCTGCATCAACACATTGGTAATCCACATCATGTCGCGCTGTAAATCGCGGCAGCGCACACCGATTTTATAATTTGAGTCCAGTTGCGGTTTGATGGCAGACGAGCCTTTTAAAAAAAGCTCCGCCAACAATACCGGAAAATCCATCCCGCTCGTTACGGCTAACGGAATCGAGCCCCAGATGCGTCCATTGATTTCCATCAACTTTGGGCCAAGTTTGCCGACTTTAAACTCCACCATGGCAAGCCCGGTCCAGCGAATTTCTTTAAGCAGGCGCACGGAATAATCGTACAAATCTGGATCGAGCTTCACGGCTTCCCGATACGCGCTCGGCCCGCCGGTGATCGGAAGCTCTCGCCGACGCATGTGTTGAAACGCGGCGAGAGGTTTTCCTTCACTCATCAGTAATTCCACGCCGTGTCCGACGCCGGGACAAAACTGCTGCAAGAGCACGGAACAACGCCCTTCCAATTCCAGCATTTGCCGTTTGAGATCAGCCGCGTCGGACGCATACGTCACTTTGAAGGAATCAATGCGATTGCCTTCGCGGAGCTTGCGCGATGATTGCGGCTTCACCACCAGCGGCCAGCCGAGACGCTCCGCGACTTCCAACGCTTCTTTCGCCGTCTCCACCACAAAAGTTTCCGGCACCGGCACGCCGAGTTGTTGGGCGAGCTGCCAGGTTTTGTCTTTATCCGTCACCACTTTCAACATTTCATCACCGGGCAACGCGAGCCGAGTGATTTTCGCAAAAGTCTCGCGCGAACGTGCCAGCGGCTGGCCCGCCAAATCGGTTACCGGAATAATGAGATCAACATTTTGGGCTTTAACCGTTTTCAAAAGGCAATCGCAAAATTCCTGCGGCTGCGCTTCCGGCGCCGGATAGACCAGTCGTTCATGCGCGTAACGCGAGTGAAAGCCGATGCTCTTGGGATCAGTATCCGCCGCAATGACGTGATACCCTTCGCGTCCGAGCGAGCGAATCACCGCAATCGCGCTGCCGCGTCCGGCATCGGTGACCAGCACCGTTGGAGAGATTCCGTTTAGTTTTGACATAGGGGTTGAAGCATTTGCCCGTTAGCTGACCAATCTCAGCTCTTTTAAATTTTCTATGGTAAATTTCCACAATTGGTAATAGCGATTCGTCTTGAGCCACTTTAGCGTAGCTTGATCGATTTGCGGATTCTCCGCCGTGTCTGCTTGCAAACGCGCAACCAGGCCGGCGACATACCGGCTCCAGGTTGCCACAAACAACGGCGCGAGCATTTCGTGCGAAACGTTCAGACGTTCGCAATAACGTTCGACGTAAGGCCGTACCCATGCAGGCGAATCAAAAAACGCTTGTCGAAAGGCCCTCAAATACATTTCGTTTTTTCGCGCGCCATTTCGCGCAAAAGCGATGAACGTCAAAAAAAAGAAAAGATCGGAAGCCGGCAACCCCTGCGGCTCGGCCAGTTCCCAATCCACCACGCCGATGCTGCCATCGGCCGCCTGCAAAATATTCGGCGGGCTAAAATCTTCATGCGACATCACCAAAGGAAGATCGTGACTCTGAAGCGGCTGCATCATCGCAACAGTTGCATCGAGCAGGCGCGCCGCCTCGTCGGACGCGGGCAATACTTTTTTAAATTGCAGCAAAGGCGCCTCGATCAAGCGCTCGAACCAATTGCCGCCTTCTCCACCGCGCGTCATCGTTGTGAGTTGGAGATTGGTCAGCCACGCGATAGTGGTTTGCAGGCACAACTCCGGCTGCTGCCGCACCACCGCCGGACTCATCGTCCTGCCAGGAACCGCGGTCTCAATCAGCAGTTGATGCCGATGATAATCTTCATACGCCACGACACGCGGGATGGAAAAATCATTTTCGGCGCGCTCACGATTCGCTGCATGCAAATTCGCCACTTCGCGATCCAGGCGGCTATGATCGCCGGGCAAGCGCGGCAGTTTGACAACGAAAGTTGGCTCTTTGCGGCCCTCCGCGAGAACAAAACCAATCACATGGCTCGAGGCGCGAAAGCGCGGCGTCATCATCACGCACGAAAGGCGCGACGGATCGC
>CAYUVM010000393.1:0-4890 GCA_964447935.1 uncultured Cytophagia bacterium
TTGTCCTCGTTGGACGTTTGTCCTCTAGTTTTAAGATAACATTGTCAAGTTAATTTTCTACGTCATATTAGCCGAAAAAATGAACGGACATTCTGGGCATTAGTGCGCAAAAATCAAAACGGGTTTATTTCACATTTCGGGCATCTTCTGCTCGAAGGCCATTTGCCCAAACCGCGTCGTTTTGAGCTTCTCCCTTACTCCGTCGGTAAAATGACAAGGATCAATCCCGCCTTGATCACGCCTCGCGCCAGTACGCAGACTTATAACTTCAACACCGGTTTCGATCTGAAATATGGCTTGAACAGCAATCTCACGCTTGATCTCACCGTCGATCCGGATTTCGGCCAAGTCGAGGCCGATCCGGCAGTGTTGAACCTGACGACATTTGAGACGTTCTACCCAGAGAAGCGGCCGTTTTTTATCGAAGGCACAGAAATTTTACGATTCACGACGTTTGGCAATAATTTTGGCCCGGGCTTGTTTTATTCACGCCGTATCGGCCGCGCCGTGGCAGGAAGCCGCGAGCCGGCAACGATTGTCGGCGCGGGCAAAATTACTGGTAAAACCGCCGGTGGTTTGGCGATTGGAATTTTGCAGGCAGTAACGGATAAAAAATTGAATGAACCGCGGGCCAGTTACAGCCTCGTGCGGCTCAAACAAGATCTGTTGCAAAACTCCACCATCGGCGTGATCGCCACTTCGGTTGCGCGTGAAAATCGTTACCCCGCATTCACCGGCGGCGTCGATTGGAATTTACGTTTCCGTGAAAGCACGTACGGCATCGACGGTTTTTTGGCAGGATCGCAAACCACACAAGAGGTTCAACGCAGAATCACGGGCTCGGCGGGGCGGTTCCGTTTCGGCAAAGACGGCGGCGAGCATTGGCTCTATTCCACCGGCGTGGATTTCACCAGCAAGCATTACAACATCAATGACATCGGTTTTTTTCGCCGCCCCAATGATTACGGCCATGTTTTTAATCTCACGTATCGAGAAAATCAGCCCGGCAAAGTTCTGCGCAATTGGAGCCTCAATGGCGATTGGCATTGGCGCTGGAATTTTGATGGCGCACGGCTTTTTAACGACTATGGGCTGAATGCCAATTGGCAATGGCTGAATTATTGGGAAATGAGTTTGCGCACGCGTTACGCATTTCCGGCGGATGATGATCGCGAGTCACGCGGACTTGGGCTTTATCGCAAGCCGCGCAATGTTTCTGCCGGTTTCACCATTGAGACCGATGGCCGCAAGCCGATTATCGCCGAATTGGGGCAGGGCTATCTTTATGACGTCAAAGGCCAGCGCCGTTGGAGCACATTTCTCGGCGCTGAGGTTCGCCCGGCGACTTGGGCGGAAGTTAGTTTCGCGCTCGATTACGGACGAACGCGCAATCAAGAAGCCTGGGTTGATAAGCTCACGGACTTGTCGATCTCGCCCGATCCTCTCAGCGTTTTTGGCTTTCGCGATACGAACACATACGACGTGACAGTACGCAGCAATCTCACGTTCACGCGCGATTTGACGCTGCAAATTTATGGGCAGGCGTTTGTTGCCAAAGGGCATTATGATCGTTTTTCGAGATTGGTCACGCCGACGACGCTGGTGCCCTACAACTATGCCGGCAGCCCGGACTTCAACGATCACGCGTTTAATTTGAATGTTGTTTGGCGCTGGGAATACCGCCCCGGGAGTTTACTGTATCTCGTGTGGACACAGGCCCGCGCCGGCGACGGTGAAAACTATTTCACTCGCGTCAGCGATGATTTTCGTGAGACCTTTTCGCTGCCGGCGGAGAATGTGGTGCTGTTGAAGGTGAGCTATTGGCTGCAGCCATAAGCTGTGGTTGGTAGGCGCGCGGGCAAGAACCTTCAACGTTGCCGAGAGTTCTTCAAGTTCAGGTCGTAGAGTTGAACGGGGCATAGCTGACCTGCGCGTAGCAAAGTGGTACATATTAAAATGCTTCTGGCCTGATGGCACAATGACGCCAAATCTCTTCGTTAGGAAAATTGTTCCACAGAAATTTGTTCAAGAAACCACCACCATGCCGATGGCGACGGATTGTGTTGCCGGAGCGAGATGAAATCCGCTTCGCCGCCACATTCCGAGACAACCTGTTCACTGTTTGCCGCGAGTTTTTCATCAGCAAAAAGCAAGCGGGCTGCTTGCAAAGTTGTTAGTCTGCTTTTATGCTCTTCGAGAACATCGCGGTTGGTCAACATGTTAAGCACTTCAAAACGCCCCAATCCTTTCGGGGCGTTGGCGTTGGCGTCGGTTTCGTAGGCGTTAAGTAAGTCTTCAATGTTAATCATGCGGCTTCGAGCACCAATTCACGAACTTGAATCGGCTGTTCGGCCGTAAAGATGGCTTGAACAATGCGGTCGATATACAGCGCCACTTTCCCATCCATGGTTTTGTTGTCGCAATTCGAGCAAAGCGATGCCGGCACGTTTTTGATCTGAACGTGCAAGCCATTGCGATTGAAGTTGACATCGGTTGTGCCGGAGGTCATCGCGGCGCGACACTTTGAGCAAGTCTTCATGAAATTATCTTTTTCGTTTGCGGTAATTGATCCATATTGCCGGATCGGGTTTATAAATCGTGACGATTTCGATCTCGGAGCAAAGACCTTTCACGAAATCATGATAATCAAAAACGACGTGAATATGCTGCTTTTTGCTTTTACAATGCACCAAACATCGAAAGCCGTCCGGATCGTCTTCGATAATTTCGCCATTTTGCAAGATGGCGTTGATGACTTCATTGAGTGAGAGAAAGTCATCAACTGCTTCTTCAAAGGCGTGAAGGCAGATTTCAAACTCTTGATATCGCAGCTTCTCTTTTATTTCAAAGATTGTCATCTTATTCCCGCCGGTCACTCCAAAAAGTTTACGTAATTTTTTTCTTTTTAGCAAGTTGAAAATTTGTGGTGACTAACGGCAATCAGCCATTATGCGAGGCGACGGATTTAACGAGTTGACAGTGATAAAGCTAAAATAAAAATCCGTGTGATCCGCGTCATCCGTGTTCAAAAGCTTTTTTCTCCCTTTCTCTTTTTATCTTTTTTTTCTTCACGGCCACCACTTGGCGGTATCGACGATGGCGCGGGCGGTTTCGCGCAGGGCGGGCAGGCCGCCTTGCTCGGCAATGAAGGGGAGCAGCGCTTGGATGGCTTGGAGAAGTCGTGGCCGCTCGGTGCGTGCATAGGCCCGCAACGTTGCCGACAGTTCTTCAAACCCAGTTGTTTGGGTTGAACGGCACACGGCTGACCAGCGCGGGGCAAGGCTGGACAATACGGAAATGCTCTCGCCTTGATGACATAAAGTTCTCGCCATCTGGAGAGCTTCGCCTAATAGATTCTCTGGCAATCGCGGCGCTAATGCTCCTAAAACTTTGGCACGGTTCCATTCATTCGAAATTGCGTTGGCCTTTGAAAATATTTCCCCTATCAAACCTTCTGGTACCTTAGGCGCTAATGCTTTTAGAAATTCGGCGTGAGACCTTTCATCAGAATTTGCGTGGGCCGTCGTTAGTTCTTCATTTAACACGCTTTCAGGCAATCGCGGTGCTAATGCCCCCAAAACTCGGGCACGAGAATTTTCATCCGAAATCGCGCGGGTCTCTGTCAACGCTTCCACCAGCACGTTCTCCGGTAAACGTGGCGCTAATGTTTCCAAAATTCGGGCGCGAGACCACTCATCAGAAATCGTACGGGTCGCCAATAGCGTTTCTCTTAATAAGCTCTTTGGTAACCCCAGTGCCAATTCCCACAAAATGTATGCGCGAAAATTTTCATCTAAAATAGTACGCGCGATTGACAACACTTTTTTTAACAGACTCTCCGGCAACCGCTGCGCTAACGCCTCCCAAATGTTGGCGCGAGACCATTCATCATAAGTAGCAGAAGCAGCCAACAACAATCTTCTTAACGGGCTTGCTTGTACCTTCGGCGCTAGTGCTCCAAAAACGCGTCCGTGAGACCATTTAAGAGAAATCGGACGAGCAGCCGCCGCTTTTCTTAGCAGCTTCTCCAGCGACCACGGTCTTAGTGTTTTCAAAACGCGAGCACGAAGCCATTTGTCAGAAATCGCACGAGTTGCAGACAATGCTTTTCTTAGTTGTGTCTTCGACAGCCACGGCACCAACTCTCTTAAAACTTCGTCTCGAGATCTTTCGACAGAAATTGTACAGGCAGCCGACAAAGCTTCTTCTAATACTTTCATCTGTTCACACTCCGGTAACCCAAGTGCTAATTCTCCTAAACTACAGGCGCGAGACTCTTCATCAGAAATCGTATAGGCCGCCGACAATGCTTCATTCAACACTTTCGCCTGCTCACGCCCAGGGAATTGCAGCGCTAATTCTTCTAAGGCTTCAGCGCGATGACCTCTCTCGGAAATCCCTCGAACCGCCTGCAACGCTTCCTTTAGCACTTTCACTTGTTCACGCTCAGGCAACCGCGACGCTATTGCTCCTAAAACGCGGGCGCGAGGCTGTTCACTAGAAATCGCACGGGCTACCGACAACGCTTCCCCCAGGAGTCTCTCTGGTAAGATCGGCGTTAATTTTCCCATGATTTCGGCGCGATCTTCTTCATCAGAAATAGCGTAAGTCGTCGTCGACGCTTTTGTTAACAGGCTTTCAGGCAAGTGCGGTGCCAATTTTTTCAAAACATTGGCGCGAACCTTTTCATCAGAAATGATACTGGCCACTGACAATGCTTCATCAAACACTTTCACCTGTTCATGTTCTAGTAGACGAGGCGCTAATTTCCCCAAAACGAGAGCACGAGGCCATCCATCGGAAATAGCACGAGCCACAGACAACGCTTTTCTTAATACCTCAACTTTCTGACTTCGTGGTTTCAGGCTGTAAAAACAGGGTTGCGGCGGC
>CAYUVM010000394.1:0-4886 GCA_964447935.1 uncultured Cytophagia bacterium
CCGTATGCGAACGGGCCACTGCATCTCGGCCATATCGCGGGCGCATATTTGCCGGCGGATATTTACGTGCGCTATCAGCGCATGCGCGGCCGTGACGTGATTCATGTTTGCGGCACCGATGAACACGGGGTGGCGATTACGATTGCCGCGGAAAAAGCGAAAAAATCGCCCAAAGAGTTTGTGGATTTTTACTGGGCGCAAATGAATGAAACTTTTGCCAAAGCCGGCATTAGTTTCGATATTTTTTGCCGCACGACGACGCCGGAGCATTACCCGATCTCGCAGGAATTCTTTTTGACCATGCACAAAAAGGGTCTGCTCGTCGAGAAAGCCGTGAAGCAGCTTTATTGTCCGAATGACAAACGTTTTCTCGCCGATCGCTATGTCGAAGGCACCTGCCCGCATTGCGGCAAACCGGGCGCGCGTGGCGATCAATGTGAATCCTGCGGCAAGTGGATCGACCAAACCGAACTGCGCGAGCCGAAGTGCATGGTGTGCGGGGCGCGGCCCGAAATTCGCGAGACCAAACACTTCTTTATACCGCTCGGACGTTTTCAAGAGCAAGTGAAGAATTGGCTCGACACGAAAACGAATTGGCGCGACAACGTACTCAACTTTTGTTACGGCTGGATCAAAGAAGGCCTTACCGATCGCGCCATCACGCGTGACATCACGTGGGGCGTACCGGTGCCGCTACCGGGTTATGCCGGCAAAGTGCTTTACGTTTGGTTCGATGCGCCAATTGGTTATATCTCAGCAACGCAAGTCTGGGCGAAACGTCTCGGACAACCCGACAAGTGGAAAGAGTACTGGCTCAATCCCCAAACGAAATTGGTGCATTTTATCGGCAAAGACAACATCGTTTTTCATGCGATGGTCTGGCCGGCGATGTTGATGGCACAGGACGGTTATATTTTGCCGGCGGATGTTCCGGCGAATGAATTTCTCAACCTCGAAGGCCGCAAATTTTCCACCAGCCGCAACTTTGCCGTGTGGCTGCACGAGTATTTGCAAAAATTTCCGCCCGATCCGCTGCGGTATGCGCTCGCGGCCAATATGCCGGAAACCAAAGACGCCGACTTTTCGTGGAAGGAATTTCAAACCCGCAATAACAGCGAACTGGCGGACATTCTCGGTAATTTTATCAACCGGACGCTGAACAAAATAAAAAAAAACTACGCCAACCGCGTTCCCGCTGCCGGCGCGTTGAACGAGCGCGATCAGCGCATGCTTGATTTACTCAACTCCTGGCCGCAGCGGCTCAGCGAATTTTATGAGCGCTATGAATTTCGCCGCGCGACGCAGGAGTTGATGGACTTGGCGCGTCATGCAAACAAATATTTCAATGACGAAGAGCCATGGCGCACGCTCAAAACCGACCGCCCGCGCTGCGATACGACGTTGCACATTTGCCTACAGCTCTGCAAAGCGCTCGCGGTTTTAATGACGCCGACGCTGCCGTTTTCCGCGGCGCGTTTATGGAAAATGCTCAATTTATCCGGTGCCGTGGAAAAACAAGATTGGCTCACGACGCCGGCGGCGCCGTTGCCGGCCATGCATCAATTAAACGAACCAGAAATTTTATTTACTAAAATTGAAGACGAAACGATTGCTCCAGAAATCGCGCGTCTGCAAGAGGCTTTATTAAAAATGCAAGAACCTACGCCAATGACAACGCCTGCGGTGGGCGAAACCGAAAAGCCCGTGGTGAGCGAAGTCGAACCTTTGATCTCAATTGATACTTTCAAGCAAATCAATCTCCGCGTTGCGGAAGTTTTGGCCGCCGAGAAAGTTCCCAAAGCGGACAAACTGCTCAAATTAAAAATTCGCGTCGGCGCCGAAGAACGCCAACTCGTGGCGGGCATTGCTTTGCATTATCAGCCGGAAGAACTCGTTGGCAAAAAGGTTGTCATCGTGGCGAATTTGGAGCCGGCCAAAATCCGCGGCCTCGAATCGCAGGGGATGATTCTCGCCGCTTCGACGGAGGACGGTAAGCTTTCTATTGTATCGCCGGAACGCGAAATCGCCAGCGGCGCGAAGGTGAAATAAGACTTGTCGCTGATTGCTGGTTGCTCGTTTCCGAAAAAGCAACCGGCTGCATGCAACCACTATGCTCATCGATACCCACGCCCATTTGCAAATTTCGCATTTCGACGCCGACCGCGCCGAAGTGATTCAACGTGCGCTCGACGCCGGCGTGGAAAAAATCATCGCCGTTTCAACCGATGCGGCTTCGAGCCGCCAGAGCATTGAATTGGCGGAAAAATTTTCTGGACTTTATGCCGCCGTCGGTATTCATCCCACCGATTGCGCGGCGGCGACCGAGAATGATTTTGTGCTGATTGCCGAGTTAGCCCAACATCCCAAAGCTGTGGCCATCGGCGAAATTGGGATGGACTTTTATTGGAAGCCTTATTCGCAAGAAACACAGCAACGCGCCTTTGTCTCGCAGTTGCATCTCGCGCATGAATTGAATAAGCCCGTCATTATTCATAATCGCGAGGCCGGTACGGCGATTCTGCAAATTCTCCGCGCTGCTGGCATTGCCTCGCTTTCCGGGGTGTTTCATTGCTTTTCGGAAGACACCGATTATGCGCAACAGGTGTTGGCGCTCGGCTGCCATATTTCTTTCACCGGCAATCTGACCTATAAAAAATCAACGCTGCCCGATGTGGCGGCGCGGATTCCGCTCGAACGGATTTTATTGGAAACCGATGCGCCGTTCATGACGCCGGTGCCGCATCGCGGCAAGCGTAATGAGCCGGGTTATGTGGTGCACATTGCGGAAAAATTGGCGGAGATCAAAAAACTTTCCCGCGCGGAGGTGGCCCAGAAAACAACGGCGAATGCCATGAGACTATTTAAGTTGAGCGCATAGCGCAAAGCGCATGGCGAATCATTGCTATGCGCTTTGAGCCATGCCCTTTGCCCTATGCACTTACCACCTGACTTTTCTCCTAAAAAATCGCTCGGGCAAAATTTTCTAATTGATGAAAATATTGCCCGCAAAATCGTCCAGTTGGTGGATCCACAGCCGGATGATACCATCGTCGAGATTGGTCCGGGCTTCGGGGTATTGACCAAGTGGCTCATTCCACGGGGTTGCCGCTATATTGGCATAGAAATCGACGAACGGCTGGTGCCCCTTCTGCAAAAAGCATACGGCTCCTCACCGCGTGCCGAAATTCTCCACGCGGATTTTCGGAAGGTCGATTTGCCGGCGTTGGCGACAGAGGCAAAAATGCGTCTCGTCGGGAATATCCCATACCACATCACCAGCAGTATTGTGTTCGCAGCGTTTGCGCATAGCCACGCCCTGCGCGACATGACGCTCACTGTACAGAAAGAAGTCGCCGAGCGCATCGTAGCGGACGCGGAAACCGGCGGCAAAGATTACGGCATTCTTTCGGTGATCAGCCAAACATTTGCCCGCACGGAAATTCTTTTTACCCTATCGAAGCATGTGTTCCGGCCGAAGCCGGACGTCGAATCGGCGGTCGTGCGCTGGACGTTTCAGCCGCCGCCGGAAAATTTGCTGGACGTGGATTTTTATGTGCGCATGGTGAAAGCGGTTTTTGGTCAACGCCGCAAAACGCTGCGCCGGAGTTTGACCTCATTTTTAAAAAAAGAAATTAGGGCCGACCTACCAGTCGATTTACAACGCCGGCCGGAAACCCTGGCAATTCGCGAACTGATTCAACTGGCGAATGCTTTGATTTTGGCAAAGGCCGAATAAACGAGGAACCGGATTACGAGAAAAATCCTGTTGATTTAAATGTGGATCGTCATAATTCCCCGTTATTTTGATAATGCTGTCAAAATATCGAAACGCCTGCTCCTGATGTGCCACTACGAACGTTATGCCTCTCGTTAAAACCGAAGGTCTCGTCATTCGATCCATGCCGATGGGCGAAACCAGCAAGCTCTTGACTTTTTTCACGCGGGAGCTGGGTATTTTGAAAGTCGTGGCAAAGGGGGCGCGCTCTAGCAAAAGCCGCATTGGCGCTGCACTGGAGTTGTTGACGGTTTCCCGCATTGTGTATTATGAAAAAGAAAATCGCGAACTGCAATTTTTGAGTCAGGCCGACCTTGTTGAATTTTTTGCCAATTTGCCGGCAGATTTGGAAAAATGGGGTTACGCCAATGCCTGCGCAGAATTGGTTTATCGCGCCCCGACCAGCGCCGAAGCAACGGCCAAGCTTTATCCCATTCTGCTCAACACGTTGCGGGCGATGAACGAAAAAACCGCCGAAGCGCGCCCATGTTTTTGGGGTTTCCAAATGAAACTGTTCGGCGTTCTCGGTCTCGCGCCGAACTTGCGCAAATGTTTGAATTGTAGTGCGATCAGCCCGACTGTACCTACCGATAGAAACGCCCGTGTTTATCATTTCGAGATCTCCCGCGGCGGTTTTTTTTGCAACAATTGTTCACCCGGCCGCAGCCCGCATGAGCTCTCTGCTGCAACACTGCTCCAGTTGCATGATTTGCAAACCCTCCCCGCCGAAAAATTTTCCCATGCGCAAATTGCGCCGGCGACGTACCGTGAAATTGAAAATTTTTTCCGCGCTTATTTTGCTTTTCATTTGGAAGAGATCGGCAAACTAACTGCTTTGAAATTTGTGCGTGCAATTGCCGGATAGGGAACCCCGCCGGACCAATAGTTCGGCCCCGAAGCGAAGAGAACGCTTGCTTTTTGCTAAAAACTCTATAAATTTTAGATAATCGGCTCGAATGGCGAGGTTACTAACAGATTGCATGTTTGTGGCAGCAGACGCGCAGATTTTGCTCCCCAATCAATTTGCTTGCAATTATTTTATTCATTTCGCTTTACGTTTTACTTGACAGGAGTTCTCATGGCAGCAATCGAAAAATTGATGGATAAACTC
>CAYUVM010000395.1:0-4874 GCA_964447935.1 uncultured Cytophagia bacterium
CCGGATCAACACGGAAAATGGCGCCCGAAGCCGCTTCGTGCCCAAAAGTCTGATCGCTTAATCCGTTTCCGCCCAGCGGCGCTGTGCCGATGCCCCACTGGCGGTCGAGGTACGGATTGATCCGATCCAGTTTTGCCGGCAGCATTTGCGCAAAAGTCGCTTCGGTAAAAAAACGATACTGGCCGTAGCTGCCGCGATTCAACAGCATCTGGCCAAGACTTGCCAACTCACGGCTGGTGCAGTACAGACTGCCGTAGGTGTTATCGACAAAGGCCTTAGCCATGCCCAATGGCCGCAGAATGTTGTGATCAAAAAGATACGGCACGGCCTCGCCGCTGAGACGTTCCATAATTTTTCCGGCCAGCGCATAACCGAGCCGATTGTATTGAAAGGCTGCACCGATTTTCAAATACGGCAAACACTGGGCGATAAAATTCTCCAGAGCCGGATTCCAATCCGAACCCCATTCGCCATGCCAACCCAGTCCGTTGGTATGCGTGAAGAGATGGCGCAGTGTCAGTGTTGCACCGGTTGTCGTTTTAAGCTCCGGCAAATATTTCTGGATTGGCGCATCGAGATCAACGAAGCCTTGATCGACAAATTGCATCATCAAAACGCCGGTGAGCAGCTTCGTAATCGAAGCCATCCACGTCGGCGTATTCACCGTCATGGGGCGACTGTCACGCTGCTTGCCAAACGCTTCGTGAAAAACGATATGCCCGCGATGTGCGATCAAAGTGACGAGCGGTTCACCGCCTGCTTCTGCCCACGCCGCGCAGATTTGGCGAACCTGAGCAAGATCTTGCGGGGAAAATGCCGGCGCCGGCGGTTGCGCTTCAACCAACTCCGGTGCTGGCGAGGTTTTTAGGATAACCGGCAGCGCGAGTGATTTGAATTTTTCGCCGGTGCTTGCTGATTGGCGTTTGAAAGTGACCCACCATTGCCGGTCACGCAGACGTGGGCTGTCGATTCCGTTTCTGAGCGAATCCATTTCCGACAAGCCGGCAAGAAAGATAGCGGCGTCCGGACTGGTCTGCAAGTAAGTAATCAAATTGCCAAACGAGAATCGGCGGAAATTGTCCTCATATTGCTGCCATCGTTCGCGAGAGATACCAAGCGCAGGCAAGGGATTGAGACGAATGGAAACGTCATCGCCGTAATCATCCAAATTCACCGGCGCGCAATACAACGTCACATAACGTTTGATCAGGACACCAGCGGGCGTGGTGCCCTCGACGACCGCGCCATAACGCCCAAGTTCCCGCGCGCGAGTAACGGGCTGCATGTGCCGATCAAAGAACGAAGTGCGCAGCACAAATTTGCCGAGTTCATTATCCACCATGCCCGGCCGCCGCCATTGCGCTTGGGGCAATTCACCGGGTGGAAAAACGTATTTTTCAAAAGCCAACTCTTCCTGCAAAAATGCTTTGACGCGCTGCTCGGTTATTTGGTTGACACGAATCGTGTCAACCCTTTTGCCGAGCGCCCACACTTCGAGGATGTCACCCAGTGCAGCTTGTTGCTCGCGGGATATAACAAGTTCGGCTTGCGCAAGTGCGTCGGCAGCCTGTAATGTCGTCTCTCCCAACAATTGGCCGCGCGAACGAGCGCTCACCGTCTGACCGGCATATCGCGACCGCGTCACGAGCTTGAGTGTGGCGTCGCCGAGATTCCAAAAGCTGATATCGGAAAAAAACTCCCGACGTTCCCGGGTTCGCAAGTAGGCCAGCGTCTCGCGGTAGGTGAAAGTGCGATACCAATTTTCATTCGGATCAGCCAAGGCAGTGATTTTGATCGTTAACGCTTTCTCTTGGCGCAGCCAGATCGAGGGTACCTTCACATACATGTAACCGAATAACGCACCGTTGTGATTCTGATAAACGGCGGTGAAGGAAAGCGTTCCGCTTTGCCGACCGGCGACATGCCAATCGGGTTCAGTCCAAGTGGAAAATTCAAAACGATATTGGCCGTTGACCGTGAGTGACATGCGCGCCTGGCCAAGGTTGCTGCCGAATCCGCATGCCCAAACGAAGGTGGCTGAATCTTCGGACCAATTCGCGGGAATTGGCGCGGTTTTCCATTCCATCACCGACGAGGCGCCCGTAGTGCGAACCACCAACGCCGGCGCGCGCAAGCCATTGCTGCGGTGAGAGGGATAATCTGCCGCTTGCCCTTGCAAGCCTTGCGCAAAACCCTCAAACCAACGCAGTGAGTCGCTCTCGGCTTGAAAGTGCAAGCGCGCGACGGCAGCCATATCGATCTGCGCAGCGGCTGGTATATTAGCGCAGAGGAAAAGCAGTGCGATGAGCAGACGCAGCTTTTGAAAAAATTCTTTTTTCATGCAACATACGGTCGTGGACCGCAACCAAAAAGATTGACACGGAGAAAACAGAGCAAACTGAGAGGGCAGGGCATGGAAAATTCCCTTTAGCTTTTCAATCTCTGTTTACTCTGCATTCTCTGTGTTGAAAGTTATTGCACCTTTTTTACTCGTACATTCACGCGGTTTTAAAAATTGCGAAAAGCGAGTATGATGATGAGAAAGAGTACGAGTATGAGAAGGAGCAGGGGTTAGCGCATCAACAGCATCTTGCGCACTATTTCCACGCCGTTGGCTTGGAGACGGTACATAAACATGCCGCTGGTGAACTTGCTGGCCTCGAAATCAACTGTATGCAGACCCGCAACTTGGTATTCATCCAAAAGCGTCGCCACAGTTTGGCCGAGCAGGTTCAGCACTTCCAATTTGACGAATGCCGGCTTTTTCAACTCGAACTTGATCGTCGTGTTCGGGTTGAAAGGATTCGGATAATTTTGATGCAAGACGAACTCATGCGGCACTGCGGTTGCGCGGGCGGCCACGGCGGTGGCGAGATCGTTGCGATAAATTGTCAGGCCGTCGGCACGCTCCGCCACATACGCATAGGCGCCCGCCACCGCCACCCCGCGCGCCTGCGGCACGTCGTCGTAATGTCCGACTTCTTTCGGATTGGCAGGAGTCGAAGCGTCGATCACGCGCAGGCCAGCGCCTTCCGCGGCCACATAGACGTATTTGCCGTTTACTGCCGCCACGTAGCCGTAGCCACCGGTCTTGACGATTCCCACTTGCACCGGCGCAGCAAGATTTGTAATATTGAAAATGCGCAGTGAATCGCCGTCCGGAACATAAGCGTAATTGCCTGCGATCTCGAAACCCTCGTTGCCGATTTTTAAACTGCCGGTTTCTCCCGTGCCCGTCGGGTTGGCGGGATTGGTGACGTTATAAAAACGAATCTTGCCGTAGTCGGTGATGCCCGCAATCGTTCCGGCCGCTGCAACATTTTCACCGTACAATGCCGGCACGGATTTAATCCATTTCGGCGACGCCGGGGTGGTGATATCCAAAACCGCAAGCCCGCTGTCGCTGGCGGCGACATACACATAATTGCCGCTGATGGCAATACCGCGGGCGCGCGGCGTCGCGACGTTGCCAACTTCCGTGGGGCTGGCGGGATTGGAAACATTGATGACGCGGACGCCGGCGTCGCGATCAGCAACATACGCGTAATTGCCGCTAACGACCACACCACGCGCATCGCCAGGTGTATTGAAGGTGCCCAACAAATTTGGATTC
Organism: uncultured Cytophagia bacterium; assembly: GCA_964447935.1. GTDB lineage: Bacteria > Zhuqueibacterota > Zhuqueibacteria > Zhuqueibacterales > Zhuqueibacteraceae > Zhuqueibacter. The sequence goes on from CAYUVM010000395.1 coordinate 3,614, forward strand.
GCCGGATTGGCGACGTCGATGATCCGCAAGCCTTCAGTCCCATAAGCGACATACGCTTTGTCATTCAGAATAAACGGCATGTACGCCGTGCCAGGTGCTGCCGCCAGAACGCCGAGCGCGCCGGATTCCGCAGGCGAACTGGGGTTGGAAACATTAACCGCCCGCAAGCCGGCGGTGCGGTCAGCGACATAAATATGTCCGGCCGGCGAGCCGCCAATGGTAATCGCACCGAAAGAAACGTAAGCGGCGCGCCCCGGTGTATCGAAGAGTTTGACCAGCTTGGGCGCTGCTATATTCGAAACATCAAGGATGCGCAAACCGGAATCTCCGTTGGCCACGTAACCATAGTTGCCATCAAAGGTGAGGCAAGCCGTTCTAAATCCCGATCCGATAAAAGTGGCGTTCACTGGACTGGCTGGATTTGTCACATTGACGACTTGTAATCCGGCATTGAAATCACAGATATAAGCATATCCACTGCGCACGTTCAAGTATTGATGATATCCGCCAGCCAGCGCCGGAATGCGCCCGGCATAAGTCGGTGCAGCCGGATTTGAAATATTAAGGATGTGGCTGCGATCGGCTGCGGCCACATAAGCATACGGCGCCGAAATGACCACGCTTTCACAATATTTAAGGGAATCGATGCCGGCGAGCTTCACCGGGCTGGCGGGATTAGCGATGTTGTAAATTTGCAACCCCAAACCGCCGGCCGCTACATACGCCGTGGTGCCGCTCGTGGCTACTCCCTCACAAGTGCTGCCGATATTCACCGTGGCCGTGAGGCTGGGCGTGGTGGGATTCTGCACATTGATCAGCCACATCTTGGGGCCGCCAACGACCACCAAATACTGCGTGCTGGAAATCGAAGTTCGCACGATACCTTCGATAACTTCGGGAAGAATCACGCTGGCAACTTTCAGCGGCGTGGCGGGCGTTGAGAAACTGGCAATTTGCAGCTTGTTGCCAATGCCGTAATAAACGAGCGCGCCGGCGGCAAAAACGGATTTCGCCTCTCCTTCGCCGCGACCGTAGTTCCCAACGAGCGTGATGTTTTGCGCATCTTGTGCCCACAAAGTAGGCAGGGCCAGCCCCAGACAGAACAAGGTTAGTGCTGCGGGAAGAAACTTTCGCAATGGGTTCATTTCATGCCTCCGTCAGTTACGAAATGATTGGAATGCAGACAACGGTGAATTGGATAGATTTTACCTTGACAATGTTAAGTTAGTTTATGACGTTTTCGTTTTTTTGTTCTTTGAAC
>CAYUVM010000396.1:0-4874 GCA_964447935.1 uncultured Cytophagia bacterium
AATGTGTGACCCGCTTTTCCTGGGCTATCACCTCGCCGCCAACGCCGAGATGAGTGCGAAAGTTTGCAGTAAGCGCGATCCCTATGAAAAAGTTGGCGTGATTGGCAACGTGCGGTAAAATGGGAAGAGCCGGCTTCAGGTGATTGAATACAGCGACATGAGCAACGCCGAAAAAGAAGCGCGTCATGCTGACGGCACACTTAAATACAACGCCGGCAGTATTGCGATTCATCTTTTTAAAACGGATTTCATTGAGCGCGAAGTGCGGGACGGCATGAAATTGCCGTGGCATGTGGCGCACAAGCAAATTCCTTATCTCGATGAGAACGGCGAATTGGTGCAACCGGCCAAGCCCAATGGCTATAAATTTGAGATGTTTATTTTTGATGCCCTCAGTGCCGCCGCCAATGTTGTCGTACTCGAAGTGGAACGGCGCGAAGAATTTAGCCCTGTGAAAAATGCGACTGGCGAAGATTCGCCGCAAACTGCACAAGCGGACTGGTGCGCGTTGCATGCGGAGTGGTTGACGCAGGCGGGTATCGCCGTGGCGCGTGATGCGGCCGGCCGGCCGGCCGCGTGTGTGGAGGTTAGCCCGCTTTTCGCGCTGGATGCGGATGAATTGCGGCGCAAAGTGCCCTCGAATTTGCGGATACAAAATGACTTGTATTTGCAGTCTTAAAGAAAATTACCTCAATGTTATATTGTTATTGCTTCGAGCCTGACGGCAAGCTGAAAACCGTGAGTGATCCGGCCGGCGTGCGTCAGGCCTATCAAGACGGCACACTGTATTGGGTTGATCTCGAAAACCCCACCGAAAGTGAAGAAGAAATTCTCTGGGAGATATTCAATTTTCATCAGCTTGCTATTGAAGATTGTATCGCCACGCATCATTACCCCAAGATCGATGATTATGGCGATTATCTCTACCTGATCGTGCATGCCGTGGATTATAATAAAAAAGACGGGGTCTTTCGCACCACCGAGCTGGATATTTTTCTTACGGCGCAATTCGTACTCACCTTTCATTATCAATCCTTGCGCGCCACCACGCAGCGCCGCCTGCGTTTGCAGGAAGGGGTGGTCTCTCCGGATCGCCGGCCCGCCATGTTGTTGCATCAAATCCTCGACACGCTGATTCATAATTACTCCCCGGCGATGGAAGATTTTGAAAAGCGCATCAGTAATATCGAAGAAATTATTATTAAAAAACCTGATCCCCGCGTGCTCGATCGAATTTTCCAATTTAAAAAAGAAGTGCTCAATCTCAAGCGTATCGTTGGACCGCAGCGGGAAGTGATCAACCGGCTTGGCCGCGGCGAATTTCGTTTGATCCCCACTGAGCTGCGTGCGTATTATCGCGACGTGTTTGATGAAATCTCGCGTTTTGCGGAAATGGCAGAAGGCCATCGCGATGTCATCATGATGGCGCTGGATGCGTACCTGTCGGCAACGTCGAATCGCCTCAATGAAGTCATGCGCGCGCTGACATTGATCTCGACGATCTTCCTGCCGCTCACCTTTATCACCGGGCTGTTTGGGATGAATTTCCAACGCATTCCCGGCGCCGAACATCCGCTCGGATTTTACGCCACCATCGGCATGTCATTTTTAATTGGCATTGGCATGTATTTGTATTTCAAATTTAAGAAGTGGGTGTAATGATGGATAAAAAACGCGTCATCGAAATTCTCGAAGAAATTGGCACATTGCTCGAGTTCAAAGGGGAAAATCCGTTCAAGACCCGTGCGTATAGCAATGCGGCGCGCGCGCTGGAAGGAACGACCGACGATCTTGCCGAACTCGTGGCCAACAAACGCTTGCGCGAGATTAAAGGCGTCGGTGAAGCGATTTCGGAAAAAATTACTGATTTGGTGACCACCGGCAAGCTGAAATATTACGACGACCTGCGCGCCGAATTTCCTGCGGGCTTGCTGGATTTGCTGCGCATTCCCGGCCTCGGCCCGAAGAAAGCGAAGAAGCTGTATGATGAATTAGATATCACTTCCATCGACGCGCTCGAAAAAGCCTGCCAGGAAAATCAACTCGTCGATCTCGAAGGGTTCGGCAAAAAGAGCCAGGAAAAATTTTTAGACGGCATTCGGCAGGTGCGCGAGTTTTCCGCGCGGCATTTGTTTCATCATGCCGTCGAAGTGGCGATGCCGTTATTTGAAGCGGTGCGTAAACATCCGAAAGTCATTCGCGCGGAAGTGGCCGGCAGTTTGCGCCGTTGCAAAGAAACCATTAAAGATATCGACATCGTTGCGAGCTGCAAAGATGCCGACCGGCCGGCGATCATGAAGGCGTTTACGAGTTTTCCCGGCGTGCGCCATATCATCGCCCAGGGTGAAACGAAGAGCAGCGTGCTTTTGGAGAAAGGCGTTCCAGCGGATTTGCGGTTGTTGGGTGATTTAGAATATCCGTACTTATTGCACCATTCGACCGGCTCGGCGGAGCACAATGTCGCGATGCGCGGGCTTGCGCTCAAACGCGGCATCAAAATGAGCGACTACGGTTTGTTCAAAGGCGAAAAACTGATTCGCTGCAAAGACGAAACGGAAATTTTTGCGGCGCTGGGCATGAGTTACGTGCCGCCGGAAATGCGCGAGAATATGGGCGAGATCGAAGCCGCACTGCAGGATGAAATTCCCGCCTTGATAGAAAAAGAAGATTTGCGCGGCGTGTTGCATTGCCATTCCACCCACAGCGACGGCGCGAACAGCCTGCGCGAAATGGCGGAAGCGAGCAAAAAGCTCGGCTTCGAGTATTTGGGCCTCTGCGATCACAGCATGTCGGTGGCGTACGCCCATGGCCTGACGCCGGAACGCGTCAAGATCCAGCAAAAAGAAATCGATAAGCTCAATGCGGAAATGAAGGGGTTTCGTATTTTCAAAGGCACGGAATGCGATATTCTGCCCAATGGCAAGCTCGATTATCCCGAAAAAGTTTTGGAAAGCTTTGATTTTGTGGTTGCCTCGATTCACAGCGCGATGAGCATGACGGAAGAGAAGGCGACGGCCCGTTTGATCAAAGCCATGGAACATCCGGCGGTGCGCATTCTCGGCCACCCGACCGGACGGCTTTTACTCGGCCGCGACGGCTACCCCATCAATCATCGCAAAGTCATCGACGCCGCGGCAGCGCTGGGCGTGTGCATCGAAATCAATGCCAGCCCGTACCGTTTCGACCTGGATTGGCGGTACTGCAAATATGCGCGCGACAAAGGCGTGCTCATCAGCATCAATCCCGATGCGCATTCGATTGCCGGACTCGCCGACACCTTTTTGGGTATTGGCATCGCACGCAAAGGCTGGTTGCGCAAAGGCGATGTGCTGAATACGAAATCGACGAAGGAAATTGAGAAGTGGTTCGCGAAAAAACGGGCGTAACATTTTCTCATCTTGCGAAAAACTTTCAAAAAAACTTATCAGCTTTTCACCAGTGATCTCTCTCGCGCTGATCTTGAACGCCTGGTAAAAGTCGAAGCCCGCGGCATGTACACGTTTTATTCGCGGCAAATGCAGAAGCCGGCGCTCGGGAAAAAAAGATGGAAGCGCGCGCTGGTTTTTACCCGCGATCTTTTTGTCACGTTTTTGTTGAAATTGACGCCGGCGCGCCGGCTGCTTTATGCGTTGGGTTTATTTCTCTTTGCGCTGGCTTTGATTGATAAGAATTGGTGGGACACCGTTTATGCTTTTGTGATTTTCAATTTTCTGTTGGCGCTGGAATTGGCGGACAAACTCATTGCGAAAGATGAATTGGAAGTCGCGCGTGAAATTCAACTGAGTTTGTTGCCGGGACAATCGGCGCCCATCAATGGCTTTGAAATGGCGGCCTTCAGCGATGCTGCCAAGAGTGTCGGCGGCGATTATTATGATTGCATCGCGCTTGCCGACGACAGCGCCCTGGTGGCGATTGGCGATGTTTCCGGCAAAGGCATTTCGGCGGCGCTGTACATGGTGAAAGTGCAAACCCTGTTGCAAATGTTCGCCCGGGAATCCGCCGAGCCGTGCGTGTTGTTGGATCGCCTCAATGAGCAGCTTTATCGCAACCTGCGGCGAAATTATTTTCTCACCCTCGCGTTACTGCGTTTGCATCCCGACGGCACCATTGCGCTTTGCCGCGCCGGCCACACGCCAATCTTGATTTATAACAGCGAAAAAAAACATTGCGAATGGCTGGAGCCGAAAGGCCTGGCCATCGGCCTGGAGAACAGCGCGCGTTTTCGTAGTCACCTTGAATTATCCCACCGCCAGTTAAAATCCGGCGATATTATGCTGCTGTTCACCGACGGCGTCATTGAAACCGCCGACGCCAAGCTGCACGAATTCGGTGAGAGCCGGCTCGCGCAAATACTATCCCGCAATTCTCAGGCGACCGCGGAGGCGGTAAAGGCGGTTTTGATCCATGAGCTGAATATTTTTCGCGCCGGCGCGGAACTGCGTGACGACACGACTTTTGTGGTGATCAAGAAAAAGTGAATTTGATCATCATCTGTAAACTTTTGCCATGAAAAAACTGCGATGCGGCTAAAAGGCACTTAAACACCAAAGCCCGAAAAAGCAAAAAATCCTCCAGACTTTCTTGAGGCGGGGCTGATCTATTTCCTCCAACTGTCACATCAATTATCCAATTTTTCCTTTTATAAAAAAGACCGGTTGTCCGCAAGCGAAACACTGTCCGCATTTTCGGTTGTGAGTTGTACATTTCCGAATTGAAGTCAAGCACGCACGCTCTACGCACCTTGTTTTTACTGCGTAAGATCATTGCGGGCGCATTTTGGCACTGGCATGGCATTTGTATAAAAGCGAAAAGTCAGTTCTATAAAATCCTTAATTCGGCCGCCCCGCTTTGTCCATTGCCTTGGACAAATGCAA
>CAYUVM010000397.1:0-4872 GCA_964447935.1 uncultured Cytophagia bacterium
GACCACGACCGGCGGCAGATTCTGCTTTGCTTCTAACAAACGCTCCAGCACTTCGAGTTGTTGCGACGTGGCCTGCACGTCGTGATGGCCCCACGGCAAAACTTTGGGCGGTGGGAAAAGCGCCACGGCGCCTTCCGGCAAAAATTCCTGCAGCTCGTCTTTGAAGCGTTCGGCCTGATCGATAAATGGAAAGACACAAAGAAAGGGCTTGCGGGTTTGTTCAAACAACAACGCCAGTAGCGCCGCTGGCAAGGATCCCGGGGCGTTGTGAATCACGGTTTCTTTTTCGCTGGCTGCAGCGTGAAGTATTTTTTTAAAAAACGGGGTGGCGCCCAGTTGTTTTTTTATGGCATCCAACGACATACACACCATCGTCCTGATAAGAACAAGGCTAATGAATTAGCAGGCTGCTGAAAAAGTCTAAAGTTGCTGAAAATTGTCATTCCCGCGAAAGCGGGAATCCATGATGTTCTTGAGTTTTTAGATGCCCGCCTTCGCGGGCATGACATTTAAAATGAATTTTTCAGCATCCTCTTAGAGAAGTTTTATTCTAAATTAGGCGCTGGCGCCATAAAAGTCAATCGAATTTTGCGCCAATTCCAATGAATTGCGAATCGGCGCTTGCATTTTCGCGGTTCAGCCGCTATATTGTAACATTATTTATGAGCGTGTCCGTTCTCAAAACCATTGCGATCACTATTGGCGACGTCAACGGCATCGGCCCGGAAGTTGCCCTGAAGGCGTTGATGCAAACGCCATGGCTCCGCGCCTTTCGCGTGGCGCTCGTCGGCCCGGAAACGGCGGTGCGGTTCTGGCAAAATTATTTGCGGATTAATTTGCCGCTGCGCCATATTGCCGATTTGACTGAATGGCCGGAAGGCACGCCCATCGTGGTGTTGGATAGCGCGCCGGAGCCAGCGGATATTCAAATTGGCGAGTTGTCCGAGCAGGCCGGAAAAATTGCCGGTGAGGCGCTGACCCGCGCGCTGGCTTTGGCCCGTCTTGGAAAAGTTCACGCCATTGTCACCGCGCCGGTGAGCAAGCACGCGCTGCATCTCGCCGGTTTTCGTTACCCCGGCCAAACGGAATTGCTTGCCGAAGGCCTCGGGACCTCCGAGTTTGCGATGATGCTCGTCGCCGACAATTTTCGCGTCGCGCTGGTGACGACGCATCTGCCGCTGCGTAACGTCGCTGCCGCCCTTTCCACGGATTTAATTGTGCGGCGCCTGCGCGTGCTGCAGAAAGATTTGACCACGCGCTTTCAAATTGCGCAACCGCGTTTCGCCGTGACCGGCTTGAATCCGCACGCCGGCGAAGGTGGCTTGTTGGGCGATGAAGAAGGCGCGCTCATCACCCCGGCGCTGCTGCAAGCCCGCGCCGAAGGGATAGACGCCGCCGGCCCTTTCTCCGCCGACGCGCTGTTTGGACAATATCAAAAAAATAATTTCGACGCCTACCTGGCGATGTATCACGATCAAGGTTTGATTCCGCTCAAAATGTTCGGCTTTGGCCGCGCGGTAAATTACACCGCCGGCTTGCCGGTTATTCGCACCTCACCCGATCATGGCACTGCCTTCGACATTGCCGGAAAAAATCTCGCCGACCCCGCCAGCATGGTGGAAGCGCTCCGGCTGGCCGCGACTCTTCTCGCGGCGAACTGAAACGGTCGCTCCCTATTGTAACGTGGCGTATTTCTATGATCATCTCATGCGCCATGTCAATTACAAACGCTGGGCGCTGCACATCATTGATCTTTTGCAACTGGCCGAAGGTGAGCGCGTCAAACGCGTGCTCGAATTGGCGTGCGGCACCGGAAATATGTTGGCCGAATTGGTGAAAGCGGGCTATCAGGTTTTGGGGTTGGATTTGTCCTTTGCTATGTTGGAACAAGCGGCGCACCGGTTGAACCGATTGTACGCGACCGGCGGCTGGGAACAAAACGCCTCCCTCGGCTTGCCGGCGGCCACATGCCTGTGGCGAGGCGACATGCAACACCTCGCCGTCGCGACGCCGATGGATGCAGTGATTTGCTTGTATGACAGCTTCAACTATTGTGTTGCCCCGGAAAGCGCGCGCCAGTTATTACAACGCGTTGCCGAAGCGGTGCGGCCCGGCGGGTTGTTTGTTTTCGATGTTTGCACCGAACGCAATTGCCGCCGCCATTTTCTCAACTATTACGAGCGCGACAGTTATCTCGAAATTTCTTATATCCGCCACGCGTATTTCAAGCCGTACCGGAAAATCCAGGTCAACGAATTTTTTATCGCCGACACCTTTCGCCGCGGTCCGACCGTGCGCGAGCGGCATGAGCAACGGATTTATGCGTTGCAAGAAATTAACAATATGATCGAGCCACGGCACTGGACGGTAATCGGCTGTTTTGAGGGCATGTCGCGCCAGCCCGGCTCGGAAAAATCGGATCGCGTGCATTTTGTGTTGCGAAGAAAGTGAATCGTTTACTGTAGTCTTGCAAAAGAATTAACAGACAAGTCTATACACGTTCAGGTTACTTTGCAAATGTCATTGCGAGCGCTTTCTCGCGAAGCAATCTTCTGGAATTCAAACAGAGCGCTTCAGCTCCGCTTTACGGAGTCCCGAAAAGCTGGACAAAAAAACGCCTCGCGATGACATTGTTCTATTATATCTTTACCCTCAGAATTAGAAAACCTTGCTACAATAAAAGATTCCCAGCGGCTTGTCACGTCTTATGTTTTAATTTTTACGTTTTATTCTCATGAACGTTGTCCGATTAGCCAATGCTAAAGTGTGTTATCGCGGCGGGGAAGGCCTCAAAGGGGTGAATCTCACGGTGCGCGGCGGCGAGTTTGTTTTTCTCGTCGGACCGAGCGGCGCCGGCAAGAGCACGGTGTTGCGCCTTATTTACATGGCCGAGCGGCCGGCGGATGGGCAGGTTGTCGTCGGGCGATTTAATTCGAACACGATTACGCCGGAGGAAATTCCGTTTTTGCGCCGGCAATTGGGCATCATTTTTCAGGATTTTAAATTGCTCGAAGATCGCAACGTGTATGAAAATGTTGCGTTCACGTTACAGGTGACCAGCGCGAAACGCAAAGATATCAAACGTAAAGTCCTGCGCGCGCTGACCAATGTCGGCCTCAGCCACAAACGTTACAAAATGCCGCACGAACTTTCCGGCGGCGAGCAACAGCGCGTCGCCATTGCCCGCGCCCTGGTGAATGATCCTTTTATTTTGCTCGCGGACGAGCCGACCGGCAATCTCGATCCAGTGACCACGCAGGGCATTATGGCCCTGCTCGAAAAAATCAACGCCCGCGGCACGGCGGTGTTGATGGCAACGCATAATTACGCCCTGTTTGAATCACGCCCTTCGCCACGCAAGCGCGTCGTGCGCATCGAAAACGGCATGACGAGTTCGTAGCGGGCAGTCAATCACAATATTGGAAAGTTTAAATTAAAAATTTGCAATTTATATTGTAAGCGCCTCAAAGCTGCAATAGTAATAAAAAATTGAGATGGAATGAACTCAGGTTTTTTATACAGCCTCCGCGAGGGCCTCGACGGGTTTCGTCGCGCCAAGTTGGCTTCGTTCATCGCGCTGCTGACGATGACGTTCGCGCTGATTTTGCTCGGCGTCCTCAGCGTTGTGGCGGTGAATGTGTCGGGGCTGGTCGATGCGATGCGCCGCCGCATTGAGTTTGAAGCGTTTGTCGACAACGGGCTGAACCAAACCGAGATTGCCGAATTGCGCCGGCAGATTTTGCAAGTGCGCGGCGTGGCCGAAGCGCAATTTATTTCCAAAGAAGAAGCCGCGGAAATTTTCAAGCGCGAGTTTGCCCGCAACGGCAAAGACGGCGCCGGTTTTCTCGAGGCGCTCGACGCCAATCCGCTGCCGGCGTCGTTTCGCATTGCGCTGCAAAAGGAATTTCAAAACAGCGCCTCGGCGCAGCGGGTGGTGCAAACGGTGGAAAAACTCGCCGGCGTCGATGAAATCGTTTATCGCCGCGATCTCGCCGAAGCGCTGGATCGTTACGTGCAATGGGCGCTGCTCATCGGCGCGGCGCTGGGCCTGACCTTTTGCGCCGGCGCCTTTCTGCTGGTGATCAACGACGTGCGCCTGGTCATTCACGCGAAGCGCAAGCTCATCGAAATCATGCAGCTCGTCGGCGCGACGCGCGGTTTTGTACGTCGGCCCCTGCTCATGCAGGGCTTTTTGCAGGGCGCCTTCGGCGGCTTACTGGCTTCCGGTCTCATTTATTTGCTTCATCGCCTCGTGCTGTCGCAGCTCGGCGCCGCGTTGCTCTTGCCGAAATTTTTGTTTGCCGGTTTGATGGTGGCCGGCATCCTGCTTGGCCTCACCGCCAGCTATCTCGGCGCGCGGAAATATATTCAGTGAGTCGTGCGAAGTCGGACTTGGGCAGGGGAATTTTACAAATCAGAAAAACCGCCAGGCCCAAGTCCGACTTCACTTTGCTAAGTTTTTAAGGGGAAAAACTTTATGCCGGATTTTCAACAATGGTCAACTGAAATTATCATCGCCGTGATTGGTGTGCTTGTTGGAATTGCCAGCGCCTTTTTCGACTTCTTCGGTTTCTGGTCATTCATTCAACAGCGCCGCACGCAAAAGCTGTTGGAAAAAAGTTTTGGCTCCGATCTTTACGGCCCGGAAGTCATTGAGCGTTCGACGCGTTATTACATTCCGCCGAATTGTTCGAGCGTCGATCCGGCGCAGGAGGCGGAGTTGCGCCGCGTGATGCCCACCGAGGAAAAACTGTTTGAAAAAATCGACAAGTATCTCACCAAAGACGACTCCGGACGGCATTTGCTGTTGCTGGCGGATTCCGGCATGGGGAAATCTTCTTTTGTGCTCAACTGTTACGCGCGCAACCAGCG
>CAYUVM010000398.1:0-4850 GCA_964447935.1 uncultured Cytophagia bacterium
TCAAACTCGACGTTGTCGAAACCGTAGGCATAATCAAAACCGATGATGCCGAGCAACGGCATAAAAACGCGGGCCCCGACGCCAACGGAACGGCGCAGACCATAAGTGCGCCCCTGCGCGACATGGGTTTTTTCAAAAGGATTGGTCGACGCCAGATTGCGCCACGTATTGCCGGCTTCGGTAAAAATCAAACCGAATACCGTCGGGTTAGGCGCAATCGGCACGCGCAGTTCCAGGCCGAATTTCATCATCGTCAAATCCGCGCTGGTCAAACGGCCGCGCAACGGATCTTCATAACCGCGCAGCGGAATCGAATTCGACAAACCTTCGCCGCCCATGAAAAAATATTCCAGATACGGGATGCGGCTATTACTGGTGAGACGATCCATATAGCCCATTTGAAAATTGGTATTCCACACCAAGCCGCCAAAGGTTGGCGAAAACCAATCGGCCTGCAAAATGTGTTTATGATAACCGACGTTGCCCTGCAGCGGCCCGCCGGAAAGTTCCGTCGAGAGCGAAACCTGCGCGCCCGCGGTTGGAAATTCAGGGCGGTTCAAACTGTTGCGGCTGAAAATATGCGTGATCGAACTCGAGGTCAAATTGCCTTCGTCGAAACCAAAGCGCTGGCGGGTTTCCGGATCGGCCAAACTGCCGACGAAATCGCCGTACTCCACCGTCTGCAAGCGATAAACCCAGTCCGTGCGGAAATAATTGTCCGGCCAGCGCAAACGCCGCCCGGCGCGAATCGAGCCGCCGCGGCTGCGTTGCGAAAATTCGTACCCGTAACCTTCGGCGCGGCGCGTGTCAAAAATATTCACTCCGGCCAGCGTTGGCGTATCAAACAGCCACGGCTCGGTAAAACCAAGTTGAAACGAGCGATAATACCGCCCGAAATTCCAATCGAAGGACAGCTTTTGGCCGTTGCCGCGAAAATTATTGAACGCCAAACCGATGGAGCCGATGAGTTTGTCACGCTCGCTCCAACCCGCACTCATATTGGCCGTGTCTGTCGATTTTTCCGTCACCTCCAGCGACACATCGACTTTTTCGTCGCTGACCGGTTGCACGTCCGGCTTCACATCGGCAAAATAATTCAACACGAAAACTTCGCGCTGGCTGCGCATCAGCGCCTCGCGGCTGAAAGTGTCGCCCGGCCGCAAATACAACTCGCGGCGAATCACTTTCTCTTTGGTCTTCGTATTGCCGGCAATGTGAATCTTGCTGATCGTCACCGCATTGCCTTCGGTAATGAGAAAATGCAAATCCACTTTGCTGCTGTCGACGGGTTTCTCCACGGGGTTGACGGTGGCAAAAATATAGCCGGAATCATAATACAAACTTCCGAGCCGCTCGGATACCGCCTTCTGCAGTTTTTCGGAACTGTAAACATCGCCGGATTCAAAACCCAACAACGCTTCCAGCAGTTTATCCGGAAACAGTTTGTTGCCTTCCCACGAAACTTTGCCGATATAATATTTGGTTCCTTCATTCACGCGGATATCGATAAACATATCTTTTTTATCGCTGCCGTAATAAATCGAGTCCCCTAAAAATTCGGCATCACGATAACCGTGAGAGCGGTAGAAATCCACCACTTTGTCGAGATCTTCCCGGTACTTCTTTTCATCAAAATCACCGCCGCGCAACCACGAATCCTGCTTGGTCTTCTTCAATTGCTTGCGGAGCTTGCCGTCGGGAAACGCCGCATTACCGGAAAAGCTGATGGCTTTGATCTGAACTTTGCTGCCTTCATTAATATGCAACTTCAGATTAACCCGGCCGGTGTCCGCGGGTTCGGTTTTCGCCTCGATTTCGGCAAGCAAGTAACCTTTTTTCTCGTAAACTTTTTTCAATTTGCGGCGGGCTTTGGCCAGATCCCCGGGACTCACCACTTGTCCTTTGAACAAATCCAGCTCTTTTTCGAGATCTTTTTTCTTAAATTTCTTATTGCCCTCATATTCAATTTTATCGAGCCGCGGCGATTCCTCAACTTTAATCGTGAGATAAACGCCGTCGCCGGCCTCGCGATCCAGCAGCACCTGCACATCCTGAAACATGTTCAAGCTCCAGAGCTGCCGAATGGCGGATTGGACGTCGTCGTTGGTGACCAATTCGCCCAGTGAAAGTCCGGAACTTAGTTTAATAAAATTGGCATCGGCGGTTTTGTTGCCTTCCACGGACAGGCCGAGAATTCGAAACGACCGCAACCGCTGCGCCAGCCCATCGCTGGCAGAACCAATAAACAACAAGGTGAACAGCGACAACATGACACAAACGTGACGGCGAGGACTTAGAAAACGCAATGTTATTCCCATCAATTTCATTTTCAGTGATCTTGCCTGACCGGTGCCGCAAAGCGCAAACCACCCGGTCGGAGCTAAATTAACCAGAAAGCAATATCGTGAATATAAGGTAATAATTTTTTGGCCGAATGTAAAGTGATTTTTCTTCGACCAATCCAATAGGTTAGACGCTGTGGTGAGGGGATTGGTTCTGTAAAATTTAGGTTTTATGTAAACTGGCTCACAACATTGGAACTGTCTGCTGAAAAATTCCAGGCATTATTCCTTTTTTGTGCGCCTACCCTTATTTATTTTGATTCTGCTTTCAGATCGTGCAAAAGTCAAAAAAAACAATAAATTTTTGTCACAACCCTTGCAATCAAGGCAAAATCTTCATACATTCTCGCTCACTTTCGCCCCGCACCGGGCGATTTTTTATTTACGTCCGAAGTTAGGAATTTGACTTCGGCAAGGAAAAAGATGCCGGTAATACGAAATCGCCGGCCCGCAACCTGACAAGGAAGGTCAGCCATGTTCAATTTTAAAACCCGCATTTTTGACGTTCTCGAAATCACCCCGCCCTCTTCTCCCGTTTTGAAAGAAAACCTCGATGATCTGTTTGACGGCTCGGATAAGTTGAACGCCGTGGTGGAAAGCCTCGACCCGGCTACTGGCTCGTATCGCATTTTATTGCAAGGCAAGCTGCGCCCGACGGTTGCGGAAGAACACCAGAATTAAATAAAATGTGTGGGTTTCGTGTAACGTGTTGGACGGTGGGAAGACGGGCGGTTGATCGGGGCACGTTACACGAAGGATGCAACGCTCCCCATATTCCTCATTCAATCGTAAGACCATATTCCAAATTTCCAGCCTTTAATTCTAACGCCGCTATTTTACGTTAAACCATTTTCCGTCATCACGGCGTCACCAACTCCAAACACGCTGCGCAGCGCAGCGGCCGGCAGTATAATTTCTGCAAATGAATCAGCCCCTGTTGTGTCAGCGCCGAGGCAGCGACGGTGCGGCTTACCGGAAACTGCGGCGCGAGTTGTTGGCGCATCGCGCGGGTGATTTGATTTTCCTGCAAGCGCGGGAAACGGCTATAAACCTCCTGCACCAAATTTTGCAAATGCCCGTCGCCGGCCTGCCGTCCGTAATGCCAAAGCGCCGGCAGCACAATATTGACGAGAATGTCCAGGGCGCGATCACGCCCAACAAGATCGCCGTAGTGGGTGGCAGGCATAAAAATATGTTCATCACGGTTTTCGCCGCCTTGCGAAGCCGGGAGAAAATCATAATGCGTTTGCCAAAACCCCTCTGCCGGACAAGTGAAATAGTTCAGCAGTTCGGCAATGATGGATTTCGGGCGCTTTTGCAGCGGAACCTTGGCCGTGGCAAGAAAAATGGCGGACAAATGTTCCAACAAACCATCGCGGTAGAATTTCAACAATAAGGCGGAAAAACCGGCGAGGCGGCGCGTCGGAAAATTCGGCGGGCGCAGGCGAAAGAATTGCCACACCTCACGGCGCAGCGGACGGATTTGCAGCGTGTGCTGCAATAGTTTCCAACGCTCGAGTCGCGGCGCAAGAAATTGGGCGATTTCCGCATCCGGAATTTTATCCGGCGCCGGCAGCGCCGAAAAGAATCCCGCCGCGCCGAACAACAACGTCTCTAGTAAAATCGCCGGCGGCGTGTCCCGACCAGCGCGCAATTCGCCAAACACCAGATCAATCGGCAACAACTCCGTAAGCCGGCGAAACGGCTCCTGATTTTTATCGTACCCCATCGCCTCCGCCAGGCCGCGATACACGGCTTGATCCCACGAGCTGTTTGCCACTTGCTCCGCAAAGGCCTCGGCTTTTGCCCGCAAACGCAGCAACCCTACCTGCCGAACCGTCGCATGAATTTTTTCCGGCGCGGTGCGGCTGAGCGGACAATCGAATAATACCGAGGACATTTGACGCTCGGGTGCAAGCCGTAAAATTATTTCGCGGGGGAGAAGAATCTGGGGAATCGTGAGGCCGTTCTCTTTGCGAAGCAACACCGGCGCGGCAGCAGCGGCCAGCGCGAGGTGGAGAATAACGTCGTTGTATTTCAGATCGAGATGATGTTGATGCTTGAACCAATCATTCGCTTCGAGATGCAATTCGACGTCGCCCTGCAAAATTTTATCGCCGAGGCGAATGGTTGCCCGGCGGAAATCCGGCCCGGCGTCGCGATTATATTCGCCGGGATCAATGATTTCGACTGTTTGCGCTTCCGTCGTGCGCAAAAGCCCAGCCGGAATTTGGCGCTGCTGCCAAAGTTGATGCAGCGCCAGCTCGGAAAAATTCGAATGCGTGCCCATGCTACCCCTCCAGCCGGTTTTGCCGTGCAAAAAAACTTTAAACCATTGCGTCCCGCCATTATCCAGATCAGCCGCAGGCCAAATCCGGAATCAAACCGGAACAAAAATTTCAACTGCAAATGAACGCGACTTCACAAGAATAAAAATGCTGAGAAGATGTTTCAACATTTTGCTGTCCGGTTCAGAGCGTCAAGGTGAGCTGTGCTAAATTTCGCGGT
>CAYUVM010000399.1:0-4845 GCA_964447935.1 uncultured Cytophagia bacterium
ACACCTCGTAACCGGCACGATGCAAAATAATCGCCTGCATCAACGCGCCCTGCAAGGCGCCGTAGACATAATTCTCTTTGGGCGGCGGCCACCGAAACGGCCCGTCCCGACGCTGATCGTCCGGCAACACCCCGTCCACCGAATGGCCTTGAATCGTCGCTCCGGCAGGATTGATCCCGACCGGCGCATTCGGGTCGATGTGCCACGACAGTTCTTCGGGGTTAAACGTAAAGTCCGCGTATGTCGTGCGATCACCGAGCCACCCTTTGAACACGCGCGCCGTGCGTTCCAACTCGGTCATGTCGCCGAGGTAACGCGCGATCGCTGCGCGTGTCGCGCCGCAATGCAGGCCCCAGTTATTGGGGCGTGTTTCGTGCGCCGTACGCAGCGATTGCCCATTTAAATCCTCTGTCAAAATTTTTCGCAGCCACTGGCGGAACGTTGCATCTTGATTTGCCGGCAGTTCGACCAAATCCGCCGCTAAAACGTACGCCAGCAACTCACGCCCCAGCGCCAGCGTCTCGCCGCCCTCTTCGCTGCCAATTGCGCTCATGCATGCTGCGATCACCGCGTCGCGATATTTTTCTTCGCCGGTGCGCGCATAAACCAACGCTTTCGCCAGCACATGCACATTCACTGAATCTTCTAGGTCGGATAAATTCGGCAAGCCGATGGGTTCGTCGGCGCCGTTTTTAATCTCATTCCAGCTTAATCCTGCCATCGGCAAACCACTGATTTCCGCGGCGCTCGTCCAAATGCCATTGGCAAAACGCGGGACCGGGCGCGGCGAAAAAATCGCCGTTAAATTTTTATTGGCGTCAATTGTGATTGTTTCGACATTCATCCACCCTTTAAAATCGCCGGCATAACCACTGAACACGTAACCTGCTGAGGGCGAAGCGGTAAGTGTCACCACCGTGCCGGCAAAATACACGCCGCCCGGCGGATCAATCGCCACATTACCGGCGCCCACAATATTCAACGTTACCGTGTAACGCCCAATATCCTGAAATTTCGCGGTGACTTTTTTATCGCCATCCATCACGAGCGTCATCGCCGGATTTGTGCCTTTGAGATCGCCGTCCCAATCACGAAACGTTGCGCCTGGCAAAGGCACGGCATTCAACGACACCACCGCGCCTTGATCATAAACGCCGCCCGCCGGGTTCAATTCCACACGGCCAGAGCCGACCGCCGAGACCGTGAGCGTGTATTGCGCGATAAAATTGGCAAAGCTCGCGCCGGCGCCGGCAGAATTGGTGATCATAATCGGCCCGGAAGTTACACCGATCGGAACTTTTGCGCGCAATTGCGCATCCGAATCCAGCGCAAAGGTCGCGGCCCGGCCATTAAAACTTACAGCGGTCACGCCACTGAACGAACTGCCGGTGATCGTGATTTCCGTTCCGGCGGCGCCGCGCATCGGCACAAAAGAAAGAATTTGCGGCGGCAAGGTCACCGTAAAAACATTCTGGCTAAGGCCAGCGCCATTCGTGCCAACGACGCTAATCTTTCCCGTCGTTGCGCCCGCCGGAACGCTCGCACGAATTTGCGTGTTCGAATCCACCGTAAAACCCGGCGCATTCACGCCATTAAAAGCGACGCTGGTGATCCCGCTAAAATTATTGCCGAGAATCGTGACGGAGGTTCCCACCGGCCCGCTTACTGGCGCAAACGAGCTAATAATCGGAGGTAAGGTTACGAGAAATTCCGTGGAACTGGTACCGGCGCCAAAATCATTGATGATGGTAATTTTGCCGTTCGTGGCGTCAATCGGCACGATGGCGCGAATCTGCGTATCAGTATCAAAAGTAAAATTCGCCGGCGAGCCGTTGAACAACACTTTGCTCACACCGGTAAAATTACTGCCCGTGATTGTCACCAGCGAACTGATCGGCGCGTTCGCCGGAACAAAAGCGGTAATACGCGGCGTGCGATTGAGCAGATCGATATTATTGTGCAGGTAATACCGGGTGCCTTTGTCCGCCGCTAAAATCAAAATGCCGGTGGCGTCGGTGACGCATTGTTTGGTCGAAGTGGGATTGGTAATATCAGTGTCGGAGGCGCTGCGCAAAATCGGCGTGCCGCGGCCCGTGGGAAAAACCAGATCGCTCAGGCTCGCGCTTTTCAGGTAAATGTTGCCACGATTGGTATCGGTGCTGCGCGCCAAAACATACAACCGCTGCTTTTCATCATTCACCACCAGCGTTGGCCGCGTGTGGCTCAAATTTTCTGTGGCAAAAACATGGCGGCTCCAAACGCCCGCGGCAGTGCGTTTTAACACGAAAATACTGGCGGCTTGCGAGCCGGAAAGATTGGTGACAGCTGCCGCATACAAATTGCCCGAACCCTCGCATGATGCTTTCAAGATGAAATGATCATCCACTGCCGGCCCAAGGCCGACACCGGACAGCGCCACCTCACGCGGCTGCCAGGCATCATCCGCCTCGCCATCGCGATGTACCGCAAAATAGTTCGTCGAATCTTTTTGGTTCGACCACATCACGCCAAGCTTATTTTCGCCGAAAGCGACGAGAGCCGAAATATCATCCGGATCGACATCGCCGCCTTGCACCGGCAAAGTAAACGGCGTGCCCCACGTCAGATCGTTGCCCAGCGTGCGATTGAGGTAAACTTTATTGCCTTCCATCCACGTGATCCACAGCTTGCCGCTCGAATCTTTGTCGAGGGTCAGCGTTTCAGATTTGGAATTATTGATCGTGACGGGAAAGTTCGCGTCGGGCGTGTATTGTTTGGTTGCAGCGTTGTAGCTGTACCGATAAAGTCTCGCGAGCTGACTCGCGGTGGCGGGGCCGGCAGTCGAAGCGTAATAATGTGAAGCGATATAAAGATACTGTCCATCCCACAACACATCGCCACGCGAGCCGGCACGATTATCGGCGACGATATTTGTGCCCACCCAACTTTGCACGGCCGGATCCAAACGGTAAATTTCGTATTGATTGGTCAGCGGATTCCACAACAAACCCCACCACCAACCATCGTTCCACCACAGCTTGCTTTCCGACTTGCCATACGTCGGCTCATTCGTCGCGGCCACGCCAAAATAAAAATCGCGATGGCCGTTGGTCACCGGCGTCGATTGCGCCTGCGCCGTTTGCCGTCCGGCAAAAAACAGCGTCAGACCCAAAATCACCAAGCCGAAACGCGCCATTGCTGCCACTGTCCGAGATTCGCGAATCATGGGTGCTCCTCGTCTCACGCCACCGATGTTCAGGCTCCCGGTTGACATATTTGTTTCTGGTTGCTGGTTACTCGTTGCTCGTTGCTGGTTTTTAGTAAACCACTTCAGTTAAGAAACAAGCAACGAGCTACAAGTTAAAACAAAATCATTCGCCGCGTTTGCATAAAAGCATTGTTGCCGTTATCGCCCTTTACGATGATCTGATAAAAATACATTCCGGTCGCGACCGGGCGGCCCACCTCATCGCGGCCGTTCCAATTCACCTGGTAAGTGCCGCGCGGGTATTTGCCCCCGACCAACTGGCGCACGAACCGGCCCAGTTCATTATAAATATTCAGCGTCACCTCGCCCGCTTCGGGCAATGAGAAATTAATCAACGTGTGCGGATTGTCAAAATTGCGCTCGGCGGAAAACGGGTTCGGATAGTTTTGCGTCAAGCCAAAAGTGCTTGGCGTCTCGTGGCCAATCACCACGCCATTGACATCCATCGTGACCAACGGGCGAATCTCCGCCGTAATCACCGCCCAATCCGTCCCGCTCGCGGGATTGCTAAACGTGCCATTGACCGCAACCGTGCCTGCCGTCGTGAGCCGGCGATCCGTCACTGCCACCGATGCTGCCGGCCCGAAACTGCCCTGTATGATTTCAGCTCGCTCGGTAAATCCGGCGCCCGGCGTGTGCGTCAAATTTCGCATCGTTGCGGCGCCATAAAGTATCGCGCCATGCAAAGTCGTCGTCATTTCAAAAGAATAGGAATTATTGTCGACGCCATTTTCACAAACGCCATTCACTCCATTCGGATTGCCCGCGAGCATGCTGCCGAGTGGATTGGCCGTATCCGCACCGGCATAACGAGACACGGCGATCACGGCATTCACCGGCGCCGACGAAAAGGTAGCGCTCACGGCGCCACTGTTGCGTGGCGTGCCTTTCGCCAGCCACAACTCCACGCCGGTTTGATTACGACCGGAGCATTGCGTTTTTACCCGTTCCCATTCCAATCCTAATCCGGAGACGCCCGACACACTGACTTTGGGCTTGGTCGCAATCGCCGCCAAATACACGCGGTTCGATGCACCGGAAAGCGCCGTGGCTGTTGCCACGGCCGTTAAATTGCTCGAGCCGCCGGTCTTGGTTTCTTCATGCACCACTTGCCCACGGCCGTTGCTAATGGTAAAAATCGCTGTTGTTTTGCGCGCTGCGTCAATCTTTATTGTCGCCGGATTAGCGAAACCGCTCAAATCACCGGTCCAACCATTAAATTGAAAACCGGAATCCGGTATCGCCGTCAACGTTACCACCGTGCCGGCTTTATACGGGCCGCTCGGCGGGTTTAAAGCCACGCGACCGGAGCCGACTTTATGCAATGTGAGCGGATAAAAATTTTGATCGCCGCCGAGATCGTTAAAATTATGTAAATAATGCCGGGTCGATTGATCGCTGGCAATAACCAACAAACCGGTGCGGCCGCTCAAACATTGTTTGGTGGAAGACGGATTATTGATCATCGTATCCGTTTCACTTTTGATGAACGGCGTTCCCAAGCCCGGGGCGAAGACGATGTTGTCGAGGTCGCTGCTCTTCATATAAATATCCCAGCGCTTTTTTGTCACCTCGTGCGTGGCGATCACGTAGAGCTT
>CAYUVM010000400.1:0-4844 GCA_964447935.1 uncultured Cytophagia bacterium
CCGCGTTTTTCCACCAAATCTGCAAATTGGGCGGGATGAACATAAATTAGTCTAAAGACCACCACTGGAATCCCTGCATGCATGAGGACTATGGATATGATTAAATATATCGTATGGTTTGGGGTTTCGTTATTCGCGATTCTGCCGAACGGGCGTGCACAAGAAAATCAGCAAAAGGCGAGTGGCGTGATCACCGGAAAAATTCTTGACGCTGCACTCGAAAAGCCGATTGAATTTGCCAATGTTATTCTTTTCAATGCCAAAGACAGCATGATGGTGACGGGCGCAACTTCCGATGCGCACGGCAATTTTCAAATCGCCGCAATTCAATCGGGAAATTATTACATCGCGGTTCAATTCATCGGCTACAAAAAGAAAAGATTAGCCAATCTCGAAATCGACGCGGCGAAACCCGGCATCGATTTGGGAAAAATTTTCTTGCAACAAACGACGGTGAATCTGGAGAGCGTCGAAGTACAAGGCGAAGCGATGGCGATGACGTATCAGCTCGATAAAAAAGTGATTAACGTCGGCCAGCAGCAAACGGCGATTTCCGGCACGGCGGTGGATGTTTTGGAAAACGTTCCCGCCGTGAATGTGGACATCGAAGGCAATGTCAGCTTGCGCGGCAGCAGCAATTTCACCGTGCTCGTCGATGGCCGGCCCTCAGTTTTGGAGCCGAGCGAGGCTTTGCAGCAAATTCCCGCCGGCGCCATCGAAAATATTGAAATCCTCACCAACCCTTCCGCCAAACACGAAGCCGCCGGCGGCACCGGCATCATCAATATCATTTTGAAAAAAGAACAGCGTGAAGGGAAGAGCGGCATCGCGAATTTCAACGTTGGCATCGGCGATAAATACGGCAGCGATTTTCTTTATGATTATAAAGACGGAGGCTATCAAGCCAGTTTCGGCGTGGATTATAATCGCCGACTTTTCACCGGCAATGATCGTGAAGAGAATCAAACTTCGCGCGCGGGACTCACTTCCTTTATTCAATCCACCGGCGAGTCCCGCCGGCAGGATATTGCGCTGGGTTTGCGCAGCGAGATCAAGTTTGATCTCAGCCGCCGCGACTTGTTGCGTTTCGGCGTGCGCTACGGTAAAAGAGACTCCGACCGCGGCGCCGCGCTGAATTATGCAGCACGTACTGAACCGGCAACGGAAACGGAGTCTTACTTGAGTGCTTCCGATCGCGATCGCAAGCAGAATTTTTTTACGTTGACGTCGTCGTATCAACATCGTTTCGCGCCAAAGGGACACGAGCTATCTGCAGAGATTTTTTTCAGCAAACGGGACGGCGATGAGGCGACGACTTACAATTTGCTGACGAACAGCGCTGCGATCATTGGCGGGCAACGCACGACTGAAGCCGGGCCTTCGGATGAACTGCGTCTGAAACTGGATTATTCTTTGACGCTGGGCGAGAAGGGGAAATT
This sequence comes from uncultured Cytophagia bacterium, assembly GCA_964447935.1. GTDB lineage: Bacteria > Zhuqueibacterota > Zhuqueibacteria > Zhuqueibacterales > Zhuqueibacteraceae > Zhuqueibacter. The sequence goes on from CAYUVM010000400.1 coordinate 1,440, forward strand.
TGAAGCCGGCTATCAAAGCGAAATGGAAGATTCGGAAGATCGGACTGGATTGTATGAATATGAAATGGCGCAGAGCGATTACATGCTCTTGCCGCAGTTTAGCAATGTGACGCGCTATGATGAAAATGTCCACGCGCTGTATGTGATTTTTGCCGGCGAGTGGAAACACTTGGGAATGCAGGCCGGCTTGCGCGGCGAGTTAACTGATCGTGCGATCCTTTCACAAGGCGCTGCCCAGCGCTTCACCATTGAGCAATGGGATTATTTCCCGACGCTTCATCTTTCGCGCCAATTCGCGGTCGGGCATCAAGCCATGGCGAGCTACACGCACCGCATCGAGCGTCCGGGCGGTGGCGAGTTGGAGCCGTTTCTCACTTGGACGGACGCCTACAATGTCAGCGTCGGCAACCCGGCATTAAAAGCGGAATATATCGATTCTTATGAATTAGGCTATCAAGCCAATTTCGGCAAGAGTTTGTGGTCGGTGGAAACGTATTATCGCAAGGCCCACAACAAGATCGAAGACGTGCGTTCGGTTTATGCAGATAACGTGACGCTGCATTCAGCGGCGAATATCGGCGCGGATTATGCGCTCGGCAGCGAGTTGTTGCTGAATTACGACATTAGCAAAAAATGGAACACCAGCTTGACGGGAAATCTCTATCAATACCGTATCGAAGGCGCGCTGTTCGGCGAAGCGTTTTCACGCGAAAGCTTCAATTGGAATGCGCGATTGAGCAACACGTTCAAATTGGGCGAGACTATCCAACTGCAGCTTGATGGCCATTACAACAGCCCTTCGGTTTCAACGCAAGGACGGCGGGAAGGATTTTTCACCGCCAATGCGGCGATGAAATATGAGTTCATCGAAAAACTGCTGTCCGCAACATTGCAAATCAGGGATGTTTTCGGTTCTGCGAAAAACGAGCGCATTTCTCAAGGCACGGATTTCTATAATTATAATTACTCCACCCGCGAAGCACCGGTGGTGATGCTCAATCTCAAATATAATTTCAACAATTATAAACCCGAGCGCAGCTCGAATCGGGAGGCAGGAGATGATGATGACGATAATTAAAGCGCGCTGCGTCTCCTGATGGAGAAAGTGAAGCAGCCCGACTCGCACAGCAGAAGTTAGCTAATTTAAAAGTCCTGGTGCGAAAATCGGGATACACCACTACTTCAAAAATCCCGATTCAACCTAAATGTCACCACATAATCTTTGCCGCCGACATCGGTACGCTTGGCCACGTTGAGACGAACTTGGCCGTCGCGATCCGTCAGCGCGATGCCGACATCGGTTTTCAGCTTGTTCCAGGTGAGCGAATCAAATGAGTTTTCCGGCGCGGTGTTGTCATCGGCAAACCAAGCCAGCCCGGCGTCTGCAAACAGAATCAGGTTAAACTCGCCAATCACCGGAATATGGCGCAAGCGGCTCACCCCGGAATTAAGGCGATATTCGGCGTTCGCGAGCACCATGCGGTCGCCGGAAAATTCTTTGAATTCATAACCGCGCAAAGTGGAAATGCCGCCGAGGTCGAAGAGGTATTGGCGCGGCAAGACGCCGCGGCCGGTGCCGGCACGCAACCGCAAGTCCAAATTTTTTCCGTAACCAAACGGTTGATAGCGGCGCAGATCAACGATGACGCGGTCAAAATCAAACGCACTTTCGAAATCGGGCCGGCTGGTTTCACCCTCAATCGTCACCAACCAACCCCGGTCGGCATGGCGCCGGTGATTGCGTGTGTCGAAAGTAATTTGGCCGGCGTAGCTGATCATTTTTCCCGAATCGATTTCTGGATTGGCGCGAAAGCGCTTTTTGTTGACAAAAAGCGACCAGTCGGTTTCATTTGACAGCGGCAGATGATTATCGCGGCGATATTCCGCCGACCATTTCAGCGCGCGGCCGATATGCTGCCCGGCAAAAAAACTGTAGCCTTCACGGCGATAGTAGTCACGAAAATCTTCATTAATCAACGCGGCGGCGAGACTGTTTTCCTCTTCGGGAATGATCCAACCATCCTGTGAATCCGTCCAATCATGCGCTTCGCCGCCAAGAATGAAGCGCACATAATTTCCGGCATAAAATTCACCGCCGGCCTGATATTGCCAACGCTTATCGGAAAACGCATAACCGCCGGAACCAAAGAAATCAATATTCGGCGCGGCGCCGTCATTATATTGACGAGTCAACTCGCCGCCGAGAAATAAGCCTTCAACTCGGTTGTAACGCACTTTCGCATTGAACCCGTTGTCCCAGTTTTCCCGCCAGCGCCGAAATTTTTCTTCACGCCGCCACCGCGACTGGCGGTCTTTAGGCTGCTCCTCCTGCGACGAGCCCTCCGCATCCGTATCTTCATCGATTAAATAACGCGGCGAGGTTTCGACCATGTCGCCGAAAACGCGGCTGTTGGCGCGGCGGTCGATGCGCCCACCGATGCTGATGATGTCGCCGAGAACTTCGCCGGTGGAATCAAGCAAGGCATCGCCGCGAATGATCAGCACGGAGCCGTTGACTTTGCCCGCAATCGTCACCGTTCCGCGCGTGACGACCAGATCGCCCTCGAATGTGACGCCGGCGGCGACGGCATAATTTCCAACTTCACGGCGAATCTGCGATTCATCATGCTCCTTTAAATAGCGGCGCTCCGCCGCATCGCGCAGTTTGCGGTCGCGCGCATCGCGTTCTTGTGCGGTCAAATCAGTGGCAGGGAGGCCTGCCGCGCGTGAAATGATAACGCCAAAAACCAACAGCAGCGCCAAAACAGCGACTAACAAAAAGACAACTTGTTTCATAATTATGCGATCCGTAGTGATTTTGTTCATAACATTTCCTCTTCGCCGCGGCTCATTTCAATTGTTTTAATGCTCTTTTGCTGCTTCACGGGCCAGGTCTATTTTCAGCGTAGCTGCAAATTCTGCTGCAGTGAAACCCTTTTTATTCGCTGAGTACAGATAACAGGCGGCATTGATTTTAAGCAGCATAATAACTATTCGTGAGTGTACAATAAAATGAAACACAATTTTTATGCCAGCAAAGCCGTAAAGCGGCGTTAATGCGATGTTAGTTTTTCTGAATTTAGCTCGGACGCATCTCGTTTAAAGGAATAGCCGGTGAAGCCGGCAGGGAAAATGTGTGTGAGTGCCACAGGCAGAGTGCGGCGGTTGTGGCAATTTAGCTACATTAATTGGTGGGTGAGAGTTCTTGATCTTCTTTTTCAAACAGCGTCAATACAATCAAAATTACCATTCCCATCGTCACGCCGATATCGGCAATATTAAAAATGTACGGCCAGCGCCACTCGGCAAAACCGATTTCGATGAATTCAATGACTTTGCAAAAAGCTAAACGGTCGATGAGATTGCCGAAGGCGCCGCCGAGAATGAGAGCCAGCGCCAGTCGAA
>CAYUVM010000401.1:0-4830 GCA_964447935.1 uncultured Cytophagia bacterium
CGATCCCGGCAACATGGTCACGATTTTACGCACCGCGGATTGGCTCTGCGTTGACGGCGTGGTGATCGGTAAATAATGCGTTGAGTTTTACAATCCTAAAGTTGTGCGCGCCAGTATGGGCTCAATCTTCCATTTGCCAATCTACGAAATTGACGATTTTGCTGGCGTCCTGCGCCGCTTTCAGACGTTCAGCGCCGTGCTCTACGGCGCCGATCAATCCGGCGATTTTTCTTACTCGATGTTGCGCTACGCCCCCAAAAAAGTTCTGCTGCTCGGCGATGAAGTCGAAGGCCTCTCCCCCGAAGTTGGCGCCCTGCTCCAGCATCGTGTTTCCATTCCCCGGCGCGGCGGCGGCGATTCGTTAAATGTGGCGATTGCCGCGGCCATTATGCTGGCCGAGATGAATCGGTAAGTTTAGATCAAGTTTTCAACTCGCGATTCCTTTCACCTCAAGCCGGATTTCCCCCACTCAATCTACCTCCTGCACCAATAGGCTATTCGGGATGATCACGTATTTATGGATCAATCGCGTTGGATAAAACTGTCGTTTTACTGATACGTCAAATTTAAAATAAAAACTCCGCTGAAGCGGCATGTTTTTCATAACTTCTACATGCCGCTCTTACGGAGTTTTGATGCGACTCGAAATTGATCATCCTTAAACAAGCAAGAATGACTTAACCCAATCCTTAATTCTGATTCGATTTGCCACTATCAACTTTAATTGATTTGGCAATATAATCTTTGCTGGAAGCCGCCACTAAATCCGCCAATACATGCAAACTCTCATCGCGCAAAACGTCGGGCGCGTTATTGTCGCGTGGGATGGCCTCGCCTTTTTTAAGTGGGGCAAGCCCTTTGGCTTTGCGACGCTCATTCACCCGGGCAAGACGTTGTGCTTCGAGTTGGTCACGCTCGGCTTTGCGCTGGCTTTCCAGCACCGTGACCGTGTTTTCAAGCCGCTCTTTTTTCAACCGGGCGATATCTTCAACGAGATAACGAAATTCGGTGTTAGCCGTCATGCGTTTTTGCGATTTGGCCCGCAAATTCGCGAGATATTTTGCAACACGATCTTCGGGGGTAAAGCGTGCCGATGAGATTTGATCCCACGACAACGCGTGCTTCTCTGTGCTCTCGCCAAAATCGGCTTGATCATAGTGCGAAGGAAATGCAATATCTGGCGTCACGCCGCGATTCTGGGTGGTGCCGCCATTAATGCGGTAAAACTTAGCCATAGTGACTTTAACCTGGCCGAATGTCACTTTGCCGGGGCCCAGCGGGTCGTTGCTGGCCAACATATATTGGCTGAGCGCCGGCACACGATTCAAATCCACTAAGTTTTGCACCGTGCCTTTGCCATACGTCTGTCCACCCAACACGACACCGCGTTTATAATCCTGAATGGCCGCGGCAAAAATTTCCGAGGCCGAGGCACTGATTCGATCCACCAGCACGGTTAGCGGACCGTCATAAACGATACTGGGATCCGGGTCGCGTTGTTGCTCAATATCGCCATCAAAACTTTTGACCTGGACCACCGGACCGTCTTTGATGAAGAGGCCGGTCAACTCAATGGCTTCCTGTAACGAGCCGCCGCCGTTGCGCCGCAAGTCAATGAGAATGCCGTCAACGCCAGCGCTTTTCAACTCGCCGATCAAACGTCGCACATCACGCGTCGTGCTTTTATAATTTCCTTCGCCCTTTTGGCGCCCTTCCATATCCGAGTAAAACGTCGGAATCATGATGACGCCAAGCTTATACTTCTGCCCCTCTTGTGTGATCTCGACGGTGTCGCTTTTCGCCTCACGATCGGTGAGGATAATTTTATCACGCACCAGCCGCAGCATTTTGGGCGCGCTGCCCGTCGGGCTGCCAGAAGGAATCACTTGCAAGCGCACAACGGTTTCTTGTTTGCCGCGAATCAGCTTCACCACGTCATCAACCCGCATGCCGATCACGTCCGTCCAGCGGCCGCTATCGCCCTGCGCCACACCGATGATTTTATCGTTCGCAAACAATTGTTTACTGCGATCCGCCGGCCCGCCGGAGACGATTTCATTAACCACGGTGTAATCGCCGTCTTCGGTCAATCGCGCGCCGATGCCTTCCAGCGAGAGGCTCATATTAATGTTAAAATCCTGCGAATTGCTCGGCGACATGTAGTTGGTATGCGGATCATATGACTCGGAAAGCGCATTCATATAATACTGAAAGACATCTTCTGCATTCAATTGGTCGATGCGCTTCCGAAAATTTTCATAACGTTTGTTGAGCGTGGAAGAAATTTCCGGCCAGGCTTTTCCAGCCAGCTTGAGATCAAGCGCTTCGCTTTTCAAGCGTTTGCGCCAGAGATCATCCAACTCTTCCGCCCGGCTGGCCCAGGCAATATTTTCGCGATCCGGCTGGTAAGATTCGTTAACGGTAAAATCAAACTCCTTTGCCAACAGCTTGTTCATATACGCATAACGGGTTTGCGCGCGCTGTTTGAATAAATTAAAAATCACAAACGCCGGCCCGACATTGCCTTTGCTCAAACTGTCATCCAAAACCCAGCGGTATTTCTCGAAAGTTTTGATATCAGCCGCCAGAAAATAGAGCCGGCTATAATCCAGCGTCTGCACATAAGCGTCCAACAACTCGCTCGAAGCGGAGTCATTAAGCGCCGGGTGGTTATAATGATATTGGGTTAGCAAATTCGCCACCACCCGTGCCACCAAGGGATGCTGGCGCTGCGGGGCAAGATCAGAAGCAAAAACAGAATTAAGCGTTAGAATCAACAAATACGCCAGTCCTATCATCAACCGGAGCGGACGCCGCGAAATGGGGTGTGGTCGCATCATCGAGTGTTCTCCTAAAAGTTCTACTGCAAAATACAAAATGTCAACGTGAAACTCAAGGGCTTTGTTCCAGAATCTCCGGGTTTATACAATATGACGTACAAACTGTTAAAAGAGTTGCAAAGCTGCAATAACTTCAAAGCCCGCGGTTTTCCCGGGTTTGGTAAAAATTATATATTGCATTTTTAAAATAACAAATGTACTTTCAAATCAGGTTTTTTTCTTTTCTCAAATTCCTGAAGCAAAAAATGGTGATGCGCCAATCACTGAGTCACCTATTAAGGTTGCGCAGTGATCACAATTCCACCTGGCATAAATTAACGCTACAGCTTGCCTTTCATCCTTCATTCTGATCCAATCAATAAAAAAACAAAAAAAACGAAGAAAATGCCATTTTCTTGTGTCTATTAGTTTAGTGGAAGTTCTGATGAGGCTTGTGAAAACAATTATGCTTAATTTCGAGGCCAAGCAATATTTGGATCTAAAAGAATTGTATCGATTTCTGCGCTTTGCGGCTTATAATGAATAGTTTATTATTCAAAATGCCGTAAAATGGTGGCGCATAGTTTATCCCCAAAAAGGAGACGTAGTAAAATGAGTGAGCAAACTATGATCGATTCGAAAAGCAAAACCAGGCCCAAGGGCAGTGGCGGCAGTTCCGGGCTGATTAGTGCAAACGGGAATGGCCACAACCTACAAACTTTAAGTAATGGCCGGCCCAAAGGAAAAGGCGGTAGCCCAGCACTTCATGACACCAGTGGCATGCCTTACCAACCACAGACTTTAGTCAGCGGTCGGCCCAAAGGCAGCGGAGGCAGTCCGGGACTCGCTGCGGCATATAATTGCGTGGGAAATGACTGGGTGCGGCAAGCCGTGCAGCAGCCCATCTTAATTGATAGTGCAGTCGTTATTTACAGTCACGCGATAGAGAACGATCCATATGATCCCGGCTTGATGATCAATTTGGGCATTGTTAATTTAATAAAAGGTGACGTGGTCGCTGCCTATAACTTGTTTGTGGCGGCCTTTGAATTGAGTGAGAAGAAGCTTGACGCACTTTATGCCATCATGGGACTTCCAGCCGGGCAATATAAATTTCCTCGCGGCAAACCTTTTTATGAAGCTGAAACCCTTTTACGCAAAGCGCTCACCCAATGTGCCAAGATGCCGCCAGAATCTCCCCGGGCTGAAGAAAAGCGCATAAGTCCGGAAGAAGCGAAAGAGTTTCTGTACATCAAAAAAGTTGACGCTGAGAAAGACTGATCTTGTGAAGTTAATTTTAAGAAGGCCTCTCGCCGTTTTACTCATGCTTGGGGTGGCGGCGATTTTGGCGATCCAATTAGCCCAAACACGCGCGGCCCGAACGCTGGAAATCGTTTCGCTCGAGTATCGCATTGCATATCGCGGCACCTATAGCGCTGATTCAAGCCTTGTGCTCATCTTGTGGGACAAAGCTTCGGCGGGACAAATTAAGCGCGATAAGGAATTGCGAGGAACGCTAACGACACTGATTAAGGGCTTGGCCAAAATGCAAGCCCGCGTTATCGCGCTCGATTTCTTTTTCGAGGAGCGGAAAGAGCCGCGAAGCGATAGCTTGTTGTGTGAGGCCATTGAGAAAACATCTCAGGTCGTCACCGCATTTACACATTACGACGAGGTTATCGAACCTAAAGTTACGACCTCGGCACCAGGCGTGCATGACATCGAGACCTATCAGAACTTCTTCATCGCGTCAGATAGCGTTAATTTGATGCCCCAATTACACTATTCCAAAGCCCGGCTTGGACACGCAGTTTTTTTCAAAGACACCGTCACGTATGAAATGCGCTCTTTGCCTCTTTATATAAAAAGCGACATCCCGCGGGCCGCTTTATCGTTGGAAATCGCTAAAACCTATTGGGGGATTACCGACAAACAAATAAAAATCAACGGCACGACATTAGCGCTTTTCCCAGCCGGCAGAGAACCGATCCGAATTCCGATAAATAAATTT